>JAUVUL010000248.1 GCA_030600975.1 Candidatus Aegiribacteria sp. | reverse complement strand
GATGGTGACGGTGATATGGACGTGATCGGTGCTGCTGCTGGTGCCGATGACGTCATATGGTGGGAGAATATCGACGGCTCGGGTACATACTGGACCGAGCATATTGTTGATAGCATCTACTACCATGTCACATCCATATATTCGGATGACATAGATGGCGACGGTGATATGGACGTGCTCGGTACCGCTATTTGGGACAAACAAATCACCTGGTGGGAGAATGCGAATGGCTCGGGTACATCCTGGGTCCAGCATATCATTGATGGGCACTTGGAAGGAGCCTTGTCCGTTTACTCGGAGGACATAGACGATGACGGTGATATGGACATCCTCGTTGCTGCCTGGGAATTCGGCATCATCTGGTGGGAAAACTCGGATACAAGCCCGGGAATTTACTGGACTGAGCATACCATTGATGAGGGCTTTAACAGTGCTAATTCCGTTTACTCGGAAGACATAGACGGTGACGGCGATATGGACATCCTCGGATCTGCCAGATGTACCAACGAAATCTCCTGGTGGGAGAATATCGATGGTTCAGGTACATCCTGGGCCAAGCATACCGTTGATGAGGACTTTTGCATGGCCAGTTCCGTTTACTCGGAGGATATGGATGGCGATGGAGACATGGATGTACTCGGTGCTGCCAGATATGCAGACGAAATCACCTGGTGGGAGAATACCGATGGCTCGGGTACATCCTGGGATGAGCATACCGTTGATGAGGACTTCGATGGTGCAATATTTGTATACTCGGAAGACATTGATGGTGATGGCAATATGGATATCCTCGGTGCCGCCAGCGAAGGCGACGAAATCACCTGGTGGAAACTTCTTGATACGTATTCTCCTGTAGGAACCCTGGAATCAAGCGTCTTCGAGATTGCCTGGCCGGTGGATGATTCGATCGGATGGGGAGTTATTTCCTGGCTGGAAATAGAACCATCGAATACAGAAGTATCTTTCCTCGTAAGAGCATCTAATAATCCAGAAAACATGGGCCTCTGGTCTGATACGATCACAGTTTCCGGCACGAGTCTGGCTGGAATTCTTGGGGAGTATGATTACTATCTACAGTATATGGCTATACTGAAGACTATTCATCCATATACTACTCCTATTCTTGAAGAGATAACCATTACCTGGGATTTTCTTGGCATCGAGGAAACTGCTGAACCGATTCCCATTGATACAAGCCTGTTGCCCATAGTACCGAATCCATCTGCCGGATCACTAGTCATAAGGTTCGGGTTGCCCGAGCCTGCTTCCGTCGATATTTCCATTTTTGACCTGTCAGGGCGACTCATCAGTGAAATTCATGGAGGAGAAGAGTATTCTCAGGGTTATCACAATGTACTACTGGGGGACTTCTCTTCAGGCATCTACTTCTGCAGGATGGCATCTGGAGACTTCGAAGCGACACAGCGCTTCGTGGTTATCCAGTAATTGTCAGAGTTTTAAGAGTATCCGACCCTGAGCGAATACATCTCAAGGGCACCATTCCATGTCAAGATGACGTGCCCGAGATAGAAGTCGGTTAGGAACTCAGCAATCGGGCTTCATGGGTGAGGTTTGTCCCAATGTGGGGGTTTCGCAGGGATCAGAGGGCTTCTTCATTGATATCGGAGGAGTTCGGGCAGTATCGTTTCAGGCAGGAATCGGAGGTTATTGGGGCGAATGGACTGCTTCGCGAGCAGGTTGTGGAATTGCGGAATATCCATTGTCCTATTGCTTCAATGATATCTCCCTACATGAAGCTTGCGGAGGGGAGAAGTGCGCTGAGGGTCAACAACCCTGCGGACAGATTCCTTTTAAAGAAGTAACCGGGATTTTTCAGAATATCAGGATTCTATTCAGGAAGGCGGCAGTTAAGCTAGAACCCTCTTTTCTATTAAGGATCGGTCCTGTTCAGGGGGAGATGAATTCTAAATTCAGTGCCGCAACCAGGTTCAGAGGTAACTTCTATATCTCCTCCATGCTCGGTGATTATTTTGTGCGAAACTGAAAGTCCGAGCCCCGTACCTTTTGAGCCTTTCGTACTGAAGAAGACCTGAAACAATTTTTCAATGTTCTCTTTGCTTATTCCGCATCCGTTGTCAGAGACAGATACAGTCAGAAGATTATCCTGAGGGTATATGTCAGTCTTCAGTTTGACAATTCCATCGTTGCCGCATGCATCTAATGAATTCGATACGAAGTTTAGCAGGCATCTGTAAATTCCCTGAGGATCGATCATCACATTACCGATGTCATCAGATAATTCAAGGACAATACTGATGCCTTTCTTAGCTGCCTCCTCCTGCAGCAGATCCCGGATATCAATGCATACACGGTTGATTTCGTACTCTACGAATTCAGGTTTCCTGTCCTTGGAATAAGCAAGCATATCCAGTACGAGAGTTTTCATAATATTCGTATTCCTGCTCAGTATATCCCAGCCCAGCATCACTTTTTCAAAATCGTTACTTTTCAGCGCGCGTTCAAGGATGTACGATCCGCCATCAATTCCGTGGAGAATGTTTTTGATGCAGTGCGCTGCTCCCGCGATCCCCTGGCCGAGCGCGCTCAATCGGGCGTGCCGAAGGTTTTCCTGGTAAAGTGTTGCATTCTCGATAACAAGGGCTGCCTGTGAAGCCAGGACAGTGAGAACTTTCTGGTCACCTTCGGTAAATCCTTCTGGAACTGTTTTGTTAACCGCCTCAATAACTCCGATAAGCTTATTGTGCACAATCATAGGAACAGCGAGCAGAGATTCTGTTTTAAACCCGGTTTCAGTGTCTGCTTTTGAGGAGAATCTGGAGTCTGATGAAGTGTTTTCTACGATTACCGGTTCTCTGTTTTCAGCACACCACCCGATTACACCCTCGCCCATTTTAAGCCGTACACATTCCAGCTTCTGCTCAAAATCCTGTCGGCTGGTGCTTCCGCCTGCAACATAGAAATAAAGATCATTCGTCAATTCATCGTATAGACCAATGGAAGCGGATTCTGCGCCGGTAACGGCTGCTCCCTCTTTAATGATCGCGAGCAGGAGGCTGTCAAGATCGCTGATAGAAGACAGAAACTTATCTATCCTGTACAGTGTCTGTAAATGAGCCTCTATTTCAAAAGCCATAATTCAGTTTCAGAGTTAAGAGAGTGACTTGTTTATTGAATCCCGAGTACCTTTTTTATCTCCTGCTGAAGTTTTTCAGGATCAACCGGTTTATCGATAAATGCTTCAGGCTCTTTTCCGAAATAGTGCCCCATATCCTTGCCTCTGAAAGTAATTCCTGAATCATGAGCAATACCTGTCAGCATTATAACGGGAGTGTCTTTCAGATCGTCTAATTTCCTAAGATCATTGAATGTTTCAAATCCGTTCTTCACCGGCATTGTTACATCCAGAATGATAAGGTCCGGTTTTGAGGCTATTGCGGTTGTGAGCCCGATCTCCCCATCCTCAGCAGTAAGCACATTGAAATCCCCTAAATCTGATATTACAGATTCCGCAAAGGCGATAGCATCAGGGTCATCATCCACAATAAGAATAGTTTTCTTTTCATCTATCATTCTATTTCCCCCCCTGTCAACATCCTGCAAACTTGTTCAGCAAATACAATTCGTGAATTGTTAACTGATCAAATCAAACCAGTGACGCATATGTATACTTGTCAGAATATCTGCTGTAAAGTACCAATTAGGTAGGAAATGCCGTTTACCCGGCATATTCAGGAACGCTCAGATACGCGTTTTTCGCATTTCGCTGCCCTAGAGGGATGGAAACTTATCCGAACCTACGGTTTCAACGAACAGTACTACCAGCAGGCCAGAAATATAGGCGTGATATTCATCAGATACGAAGACGATAAAAAACCAGCTGTCAAATACGTTAAAGATGGCGATAAAAAGAAAATCGCAGTCAGTGTCCGAGACCATGTTCTTGATGTTGATATTGAGATCGCCCCCGACAGGATCATTCTGGCATCGGTCATGGAACCTCAGGAAGACGCCGAAAGGCTCTCACAGATGCTCAAAATACCGCTCAATGAAGACAGGTTCTTCATGGAAGCTCACGTAAAACTCAGACCGGTGGATTTCTCACTTGTAAACCTTTAAGCATTCAGAGGCAGGATGAGTTCTTCAGCGATCCGGCTTCTTGAGTGAGGTTTGTCCTGTTGCGGGATTCCAAGAGCCTATCTGCTGCTCTTGCTGAAGCTGTCAAACTGCTTCCCGACGGTC
>JAUVUL010000206.1 GCA_030600975.1 Candidatus Aegiribacteria sp. | reverse complement strand
CTCGACAAGCAGACTGATCTGATCGTAAGTTGCTACAATATGCTCTGGTGAGATGCTGACGTTTATCGGAATTGTTCTCATCTGGGAGGGTTCCGTAGCGAGGATGGATTTGCTGAAAGCGATGGTGCTCATGTACTCACCGGCGTCTTTCAAGAAGTCCGCCGTCGGACAACCGTCCTGTGCTTCGAACATCCCTATCACCATCGGGATAACAAACCAGTAATCCTCGTTATCCCTCTCCTTGAAGCCTATCGCACCCTTCATCGACATACTGTCAAGCAACTGGAGAGTGCTTTCCTCTGTGTATTCACCCGAAGCGGTCTGAATGATCGTCTGAAGAGACAAGGGACGGTAGGAAAGATGCAGTGCAAGTTCTGCTTCCTCAGGGGTGAACATTCTCTTCAGAAAGCGAATCTCTGCTCCTGATCTGGTTGCAGGAAAGCCAATCGCCTGCCGATTCAGATGCCTCTGCAGCAAACGGTAGGCACTGTGATCAGTGGAGCTGTCTGCATTCATAAGTCCCTCCTTCGGAATTCAGGTCGGTGATCTTCTATCTCATACCGGTTCTGTCATCCATATAGATGTTGCAGTAAACGTAATCTCCGGATGGGTCTGGAGCCATATCCGTGAGCCACGGATTGATTTCGATCTCACCGGACGGAACGAAACCTGGAAGATCTATCACCATGATCCTGCTATCGTAGAAGCCGCTGTAAACTCCGATATACAGGATATCCAGCACGGGTACATAACAGAGATCCGTTGCTTCGTAGGCCAAATCGAGGGAGTTTGTAACCGCCAGAGTGTTCCTGTTCAGTGCGAGTACTCCCCCTTCATCGGCCAAGGAGATTTCCCACGACACATACATAGTGTTAGAACCGGGCACTACACAGATATCAGTAATCATTTCACCAAGGTCTGTTGAGACGATTTCTTCATCGGTATCCGGATCCAGACATATAAGAAGGTGACCGTCGGAAATGTAGAGTTCGTTCCCCGTTTCGGAGAAGGCGGGATTTAGCGCTGGATGGCTGAGTGTATCGACCACTTCGCCCTGCCCGACATCGATCACCAGTGTTCCCGAGAGATAAACACCGAAGAAGGAGATATAGATCAGATCGGTGCCAGGTCTGAGTGATATATCCAAAGCAAAGGGTGTGTTCAACTGGACAGTATCGGCTATGGTCAGAGATGGAATATCCACGATGAAGAGTTCTCCATCCGAGGTGGTGTAGAGTTCTGTGCCCTGATCGTTCAGACACAGGTCCATGCAGTCACGGTAGGTTCCGAAGTCAAGACCGCCGCTTATCGAATTGGAAAGGCAGTCAATCTGTATGATGTTGTCTCCATCGTACGAGGTAACATAGGCATACCGGCCATCGGGGGTAACGCAGATCTTGCGGTTCAATGTGGGGTTCAGTTCGATGTTTGCTACGATTGACTCGATGGATGTGTCGATTACAGAAACCCGTGAATACTGATGGAAAGATGGACCAGTGGAATCAGAGCACGCAAGAATGAGAGCCAGGAATAAAGGAACAATTACTCGGGACATTTCATCTCCGTTCTCCCAAGGAGGTCAATGCGTTTCCATTTGCCGGTTCGAAATCGGAGGAAGAATACCAGGGAGATGATGGCTATGTACAAACTGGTGAAAAGCCAGAGAGTAACTATCCCTGCGTTGTGAACAGCGTAGAGGTAGATGACTCCGGGTATCCATAGAATCCATGCCAGCAGGCCTGAAGCCCATACTACGAATTTCGTATCTCCGGCTCCCCTGAGGGCTCCGCTGTACATGAGATTGATCGCATCGAAAACCCCCCAGGCGGCAATTAACGCCAGGAGTTTACCGGCAGTGGATGCCAGCTCTTCAACAGTACATACTGAATCCGGACTGAAAAACAGCCTTGTATAGAAGCCTGGAAGAAGAACAAAAGTAGCGGCCAGCGGTACAAAGTAGCACAGGGCAAGCAACAGGGTCCGCCTGGTAACTTTCACTGCCATATCATTTCTTCCCATACCTATACACCTGCCAACAATTACTGTTGTGGCAAAGCTGAATCCAAGCAGCGGATTGAATGTTAGATTGTTCACGGTTAAGGCAAGGTTATTGGCTGTGAAGTCAATAGCTCCAAGCCTGCCGGCAATGAATATGAAAACAGTAAAACTGGCCACATCCATGAATATCTGAAGACCTGCCGGGAAACCGAACCTGAGTATTCTCATAGTAAGCCTTTTTGAGAATCTGAAGTTCTCTCTGGTCCTGTATTCAACAGCTGTTTTTCCAGTAAAGGCAGCGATTGTTAGCAGGGTGCCTGGTATAAAAGACGAAATGGCTGTTGCTATGGCAGCACCCTTTATTCCCATTTCAGGAAAACCGAGTTTACCGAAGATCATCACGTAATCAAGGAGAATATTGATCCCCGCTCCAGTTATTACAGCCAGCATTGTGGGAACGGTTTTCCCGCGGCCGTTCCAGAAGGATGATGCAGCGGCAGTGAATACAGGTCCCGCCGCTGAAAACATGAGGATCTGAAAATAGACCTTCTCAAGTGCGATTACTTCAGAAGCATGGCCTGAAAGATTGAAAAGAAGGCTTCCGGGTATTGCGAGTGCCGCAAGAATCGGGGCTGACAGCATTGTTAGGAACAGGCCCTGTGCCAGGGATCTTGAACATCCTTCTTTATCTTCTGCTCCGAAATACTGAGCGATAAATGTACCGGAGTAGGAAACTGTTCCATAGAAAATACAGAGCAATGTAAAGCTTAGAACACCGGCGGGAAGAGCTGCCTGAAGCTCGAGCTGGCTGTGCTGCGCAAGGAACAGCCTGTCACAGAACATCATTATCGTTCTGCCTGCCATCGCAGCAATTATGGGAAAGGAGATTGCAATTATCTCCCTGTACGAATCAGGAGAACGCTCAGCCATCTGGATCCGCCTTATGGAATAGTGCTGACACTATCCAATGGTAAAATATGATAATTAAGGAATATCAAGCCATTGAACATACAGGAATATTCTCAGAAGATGTTAACCCGGGACAGCAATACATGAATATCAGGAAAGAGGAAGTAATACGAGTAATTCATGTAAGGGTCTGAGACAGCTTGAGAAGACAGACCTCGGCGGAGTACCGCGGTCACATAGGGGTGGTACCGAATCAGTTATCTATGATAATATTTCCTGATACGGTGCTGATCTCAATTGAGAATTCTCCATCGCCGAACTCCGATGAGCTGCCCACGATATCATCAGTAATGTAAGCGTTAAAAATTTCCGCTATTTCAATCACTCCTGAAATTGTCTCAATTTCGACTTCTGCATCAGTACTCAGATTAAGTGTAATGCTTCCGTTTACCACTGCCAGTTCAAGATCGTCTTCAAGAGCATTAATGACACACTCAATATTTCCATTTACAAGCTCGGCGATCCTGATTCCTGGAGATTCACTGATATCGATATTTCCATTAACGGAATGAACAGAGAGTTCACCACTGAAGGCGTTGCAATCTGGGAAAATATCCTTGAATTCATGGGTGAAAGCCTTGCTCTCCAGCAGTCTACCTGGGGAGAAATCAAGTCCAGTTTCTAGTTCTCTGAATACTTCCGCGGGGCAGACCCTACCGGGTTTGCCCCTTTTTTTACTGGAGAAGCGCAATCACAACATCCTGAAAATCTCCATTAAGGTCTCGGGATCTCGCATGTAATCGCTTTCCGGAGGAAAGTGATACTCGATAACATCGTCCGAAATGGTACGGCAGGTTGCATGGATCTCCTCGCCGCCGCAGAACCACCTTCTTGATTCTTCAAGAATCTCATCGTAATTGACACGCGAATAGTAAGTAAAGACTGCTTCACCGTTATGGTAGAGGATTTCCCCATATTCCGTCCAGGCGGCGCGTTCACATGAAATAATTATGAAATGCAATATCTTACCACCGTACTCTTCGTCCAGAGTCCAGTAAAGTGTGATTTCTTCCCGGTAATCACCCACCGCGGGATATGGTAAATCAGTAGAGTTAATGTCGATGACTGTTCTATAGAAGCTGTATTCATCTTCCATCCTGTCTTTTACTTCACTGTAGAGTTCTCTTATTCCCGGAACCTCAGATGGCTCGGGGGGGACTGTGTAACCGGCAGTGAGACAAAAGGTTATCAGCAGGTACATTGTCATTTCATCCTCCCAGAATTAATGCCCGGACAGGCCGGATCCGTTTATCATGCCATTTCCAGATACAGTATTGAATTGATATTCACTTTTCAATTCGTTGACAACCATGAAATATGATTCTATTGTGGTTCCTGCATTGTGGAATCTTTGATAAGTGTCGTTAGTTAAGTCCGGTACCGAAAGGATGGGATGGCTTTGAAGCTTGCAACCTGGAACGTGAACTCCATAAGAGCCAGGAAGGAATCGGTGTTGCGATGGCTAAGAGAGGAATCTCCGGATGTTCTGTGCATTCAGGAGATAAAGGTTGAGAGTGAGCTTTTTCCGCGCGAATCCTTTATGGAAGAGGGTTACTACGTTTCCATAAATGGTCAAAAAACCTGGAACGGAGTTGCTGTACTTTCCAGGGAAGAACCTGCCGAAGTTATCCGGGATATTCCTGGCGGTTTTCTTAATCAGCAGAAGAGAGTTATCACTGTTACATTTCCAGACCTTACAGTTATGAATGTCTACGTACCCAATGGAGGAGATGTCACACTTGACAGATTCAGGGACAAACTGAGGTTCCTGGACGAGTTGAAGAAGTATATCGAGAAACTCTCCGGCGGCGGATCCCTCGTTG
>JAUVUL010000373.1 GCA_030600975.1 Candidatus Aegiribacteria sp. | reverse complement strand
ATTCGCGTTTTGGGAAAACCGGAGGAATCCTCATGCGTATAGCTGTCATTTCTGTCCATAGTTGACAAGAATGACAGCTATACGCATGAGGATTCCTCCGGTTTTCCCAAAACGCGAATCGTGTTAGTTTACAGGGCAAAATATAATACTGAAATTGTGAAGGCGTTCACGAACTGTAACTCAGTGGAAAAGAATGGTGACTATTACTGAATCAAACCGCGTTCGGCCAAAGCTGGCGGTATTTTATAATCTGCCTCCCGGTGGAGGAGTCAATGTCGCGGGGTCACTGCTTGGTCAGCTTGAGCGCTTCTTTTCCATAACAGTTCACCATCCTGAGGGCTCTTCCTCCCTGAATATTCCCGGAAGCATTTCCATGAAAGAGTGGCCTTTCAAGGAGGGAAGAAGAATTTCCGGCTTAAGAAAGATTGCGGCTCCTTTCTCGCTGCCTGCCAGGCTGAAGGCTTTTGACAGACTTTGCTTGAGAATTGCGGAGGAGATCAATTCTACATCTGATCTTGCACTCGTACATAATTCAATGTTCGTTGCCGCTCCGCCCGTTCTGAAGTATCTGAGGATTCCCTCCGTTTACTTCTGTTACGAGTTTCCCCGCCATATCTTTGAGCCGGAACTGATAAGAAGGACCGGGAACGGATTATTCAAGCTTCTCCTCTCTCCATTGAGAAGGCTTGAGCGGAAAATGGACAGAGAATCGGTGATGAACGCGGATCATATTGTTACTTTTTCAAGCTGGATGAGAAATAGGATTACCGATATTTACGGGCTGGATTCCTCCATAGTAAGGCCCGGTGTGGATACGGACTTCTTCCATATTGAGGAGAATTCTGTCAAGAAGCATATGGTTCTCAGCATCGGAGCCCTGTGGCCTTTCAAGGGCCATAAAATGGCGATTGATGTTGTCTCACGTATCCCTCCCGAAAGGAGACCAGCTCTTACAGTTATCGCAGACAGGGAATACCCCGGATACGGAACTGATATTGAGAGATCGGCTGCTTGGAAGGGAGTAGACCTGAACTTACAGATAAAAATTTCAAATGAAGAACTCAGACAGTTTTACAGTATATGTAAAGCTGTTCTCTGCTGCCAGCACAAAGAGCCCTACGGCCTTGTACCTCTTGAAGCCATGGCATGCGGTCTACCGGTCATTGCCGTAAGAGAGGGTGGATTCATCGATAACATAGACAGCGGTAAGAATGGTATGCTTGTTAACCGCGATCCTCTTGAAATGGCCTCTGTTCTTGAAGAAGTTCTTCTGAATGATGCCCTCCGCGAAAAACTGATCCTTGGAGGCAGGGAGTTTGTCACCGGGGAGCGATCAATGAAGGAAGCCGGGAACAGACTGGTAGAGATTCTCACTGACATTATTAACCGATCCCGAGTACACAGAAAGTGAAGATGAAGGGCTATTGTAAATGGAGGTCGAACTCGGTGGTCCTGTACAATGCAATAAAGAGGGAATTATCTTTCCGCGAACGGGATCTGTATTCTACATCGGGAGTATTTCATGCACCTTCTAATGGACGCCAGGGCTCTGCAGAAACACATTGACGGCATCAGCAGGTATTCCCTTGGGGTGATAAATGCCCTCTCCGGGCTTGAGCCTGGCTGGAAACTATCCGCCATCGTTAATCCCGAGGCAGCACCGCATGTTGAAGGCCTGTCCGTGGAGCAAGTTATAAGCAGCACTGCGAGATTCCACCGGGGGGAGAACCGGGAGTTGGTTCCCCTGATTGAATCTTCGGGAGCCGACTGCTACCTGAATTTCTCTATGGCAGGGCCGTTATCTTCCATTCCAACGATTTTGTCCGTTCATGATCTTATGGTGCTGAACGTACCGGGCTATTTCGGAAGCAGTTTTTTTAGGAATCTTCTTGCAAGATTCCTGTTCAGGAGAAGAATTAAGAGATCGATCGACCATGCCAGTGCTGTTTCTGTTCTTTCAGAGGCTTCTCTTTGCGATCTGCGGAAAACCTTTCCAGGAGCAGAAATGAAAGCCTTTGTCGCAGGGGCTGGTCAGGACCTGTTCTCCGGGAACCAAAAAGAAAGTTCTGAAAGGAAGGATTACCTTCTTTATGTAGGAAATGCCAGGGCTTACAAGAATATTACCAGGCTTATCGTAGCTTACGCAAGGCTTAAAGCCATTAATCCCCGTTTTCCTGAGATGAAAATGGTCGTCCGCAGGGACAGGGCTTTCAAGGATTTCATGCGTGATGTGCTGGATTGTTCGGCAAGGAAAAGTATTTCTGTTCTATCCCATGTTACCGACGATGAACTGAGAAAACTTTACCGCTCCTGCACCGGTCTGGTGATCCCGTCTCTGAAGGAGGGTTTCGGCCTTCCAGCCCTTGAAGCCATGGCTGCGGGTTGTCCCGTAGTAGCTTCCGCCGGAACGGCCCTTGAGGAGCTGGTCGGGGAAGCGGGTATTCTTGTTAATCCTGAATCAGTTGAGGATATAATGCGAGGGATGGCCATGCTCACGTCAAAGCCTGAACTCCGAAGAGATCTTGCCCGAAAGGCTCTCGAAAGGGCGCGTAACTATTCGTGGGAAAAAACAGCATCGGTAATCGTGGACAGGATTGGGGCGATCACATCATGAAAGCAGCGGTTGTTAATCCTCCATTCATGAACGGCAGATTTTCAAGGACCTCCCGCTCCCCTGCAATCAACAAGAGTGGAACCCTGTACTGGCCTTTCTGGCT
>JAUVUL010000209.1 GCA_030600975.1 Candidatus Aegiribacteria sp. | reverse complement strand
GGACAGGGGCATACAACAGAACATTGACGCCCTTCGGCTTTCAGTCGGAGGACAGATCGCTGTGGGAAGCCAAGGATGTATACATCGAAATGTCACCATTCATGAACGCGGACATGGTCGACGAACCGATACTCCTCATTCACGGAGATGCAGACAGCAACCCCGGAACCTTCCCGATGCAGAGCGAGCGGTTCTTCGCTGCCCTGAAGGGGTTGGGAGGAGTTGCCAGGCTCGTTATGCTGCCCCTTGAAAGCCACAGCTACAGGGCGCGTGAATCAATTCTCCACGTACTCTGGGAAACCCAGGAATGGCTTGAAACCTATGTAAAGGGTTAAGCCATCCATGTTATCCTGTATTTGAGCAGTTGTTCTCGAACTTAACTGATTTCACAGGTCTTCACCCAGGTTTTTTACAGGGCCATGTCTCCAGCGGTATTACTGCTTAAGACTGAGAATTATGGCCGGGAGAACCGTATCCAAATCCGGCTACCTAACAGATAAGTGTTGAAGTTCTAATGCTGCAAACTGGTGAAATTGCCGACCTTGCAGTATATAACCTTGATGGAAGACGAGTAGCTGCGCTGAACAGAGATGCTGCCCCAGGAGAGCAGGTCTCTATCTGGAATCTTGAGAGTGATTCCGGAGAACCTGTGTCGCCAGGACTGTACTTCCTCAGATTGAGCGCTCAGGGAGTATCTGTCTCACGAAAAATCCTGGTTATGGAATAACATCTTGTATACTACTGATCGACAACATGAGATTGATTTTCCTGCGTGTCGCAGGAGAAAGTGAGGAAGAAGATGAGACTAGTTATTCTGATCCTTGTACTGGCAGTGGTGTCTGCTCTGGCGGTTGACTACCGTTCGGCCGGGACCCTCTACACCGGGACAGGCTCTTTCCCCCCGCCAGGTACCGACGACTACACAATCAGTGTGGTGAACACGTTCGAGTGTTCGTTCACCTCTTCAATCCTCGGACTCGAATTTGTTGAAGCAGATGAGCATCTTATTTTCATGTCTAACACCGTCAACGATGAGAGGCTCTGGGTGGTTAACGCCAGTAACGGATCGCAGGTCAACAGTTTCCCTTTGCCGTGGGACACGCCCGATCCCTTCGGTATCGGCGATTACTATCCCGCAGGTTTCCAGCCTCACTGCAACGATTATAACGATGTCCTTATCTGGTACACTAGCGACTTCAACGTCTGGTACGACAATCACTACGACCAGTACGGCAGGGGTATGGACGGTACCGGAACCTATATCTATGAGGCTTACGGCCCTGTCGGAGCCGTCGTCGGCGCTGTCTGCAGGTTCTACCCCGATGGCACCGGCGTACATGCCTTGCTCCTCCCCGGTATAACCAGCCAGTTAAGCGGTCTGACCACCTTTCCCATCTCAAGCACTCTGGGGCTCGCTGTCACCACCTATAATTCTGGATTGGCCGATCACTACATCTGGTTCTACCAGTACAACCGTGACGGGTTCGACCTGATCGGCACTGCTCAACTTCCATCCTGCGACATGTCCCTGGGTCTGGCCTATTCATCTTCGAGGGGAACTTTCTTCTGGTCCTGGACGGACGTCAGCTACAACTTCTACGTCAGCGAGCTGAGCGTCACCGGGCTGGCAATGGAACAGTCCACCTGGGGCGCCATCAAGACAACGTTCTAGCGAAGCATCCCTTTGCTTCCCGGCTAAGGTGAGTGCTCTGTATTTAGCGGCAGGTGCGGATAGATCATGTGGTCTGTGCTGATTTTCCAGCCTTGATCTTTTCAATCCAGGTATGTGAGCCGAGTTTCTCGAATATTCTCTGCGCCTTGTCGAAGCTTTTAACTGCCTTGACCTGTTCAGCGGAATCATTGAACATCAGACCCATATGATAGTAGGCCTGGCCAAGATAAAAAGAGTTTCCAAAACTCTCATAGATGGATATAGATTCCCTGAAAGAGGCTTCAGCTTGCCCCCATTTTTTCAGTTTTGCAGAAATACGACCTGAAACATAGTGTGCATTAGCATCTATTTCCTTTGAAGCAAGTTCATCCCCGAGAGATACACTCTGTTTCATACTCTCTTCAGCACCGGGCAGATCATCACTTTCCAGTCGGAGTATGGTTAAACCAAGGTTCAGATAAACCATAAGCATCTTCGATTTGATTTCCCGTACAATCGAAATGGCTCTGTTATAGTATTTCTCACCATCCGAATAATTGCCCTGCTCTATGAAGACATCTCCCATACCAAGGAGACTTGAAGCCTCTCCCTCACGATCGCCGATCTCTTTCTGTATCCGGATTGAACGCCGGTAGGTTTCCAGAGCCTCGGAGAATTCACCTAGATGATTCAAAATGATTCCGATGTTGATGAGGCTTGCCGCTTCTCCCCTTCGGTCATCAATCTCTTCAGATATTTTCAATGATCGTTCGAAATTCTTCATAGCAATTGCTTCCTCTCCAGAACTGAGGAAACCTATACCAATGTTGTTAAGAGTTATTGCTTCTCCTCTTCGATCACCCATTTTTTCAATCATCACAAGAGCTTTCTGGTAGAAATCCATTGCTTTCGAATAATCTCCAGTATGATCGTGGACGATACCGATATTGTTGAGGCTTGCTGCCATACCAAGACGATCGCCGGTTTCTTCTCTTAAATCAAAGGATCTCTTGAAATAATCCAGGGCCTTGGAGTATTCGCCAATCTCACCATGGACAATGCCGATGCTGTTGAAATTGTCTGCCTCACCTTTGCGATCCCCAATTCCCCCCTGAATTTCGAGTGATTTTTGAAAATACTCCAGTGCCCGTGTGTATTCACTTCGACTCCAGTACGAACAGCCGATCTGGGTGAAACATGATGCTTCACCTTTCCTTTCATTCAGGTCCCTAAAGATCTCGAGAGCCATCTGCGCTTTTTTTTCAGTTTCAATGTATTGAGCCGTGTTCTGGTAAACCTCACAAAACGCGAGAATACATTTCGCTTCCTTGATCCTGCTACCTGTCTCTCTCGCTTTTTTGATCGCCTCTTCCAGATCTTCAATCGCCTTCTCATTTTCTCCAATTATTTTCAGCACATCAGCTCGTTTCTTCAGACACTCGATCTCTTTCAGATCTCCATCTTCAATTGCCGAATCTTTCAAACACTCAAGTGCTCTGCTGTAATACCTGATAGCATCCTGGTTCGCATAGGAATCTCTTGCCCTATCCGCGGCTTGAATACTGTATTTAACAGTCTCTGCTTTATTTCCAGATAAATAGAAATGATGTGATAACTCATCAACTATCTCTTCAATACTGTCCTTATTGATGCTAAGCAGTTTCTCTCCGATTGTCTCGTGATAGCGACTCTGTCTGACTTTGTTTATCTTTTGATATATTACTTCTCTGATTACATCTTCAGGAAAGCAGAACCGTTCTCCGTCATACTCTTTCAACAACCTCATGCCCAGTATCTCGTCCAGCAGATCAAACAGCTGTCCCTCATTCATCCCGGTCAGATCGCGCAGGAAAGCAAAACCAAACTCCCTGCCTATGATTGCCGCATATTCCAGTAATTCGCTAGCCTGGCGGCTCATCATTCCCAGTTTTCTGTCGACCACTCCACTGATTGAATGGGGTATAACTATCTTTTCTTCCTCATTGAATGTTACATCTTCATCTTCCCAGATGAGTGCGTTATTTAGCTCCAGGGATTTCATAAGCTCCTCTATGAAAAACGGGTTTCCCCCGGTCTCCTTGTAGATAAAAGCTATGAACTCAGGCGATGGAGAGGCATCTGCGATAAGTGAAGTCATCCGGGCGACATCAGAAATCTCAAGCGGTTCAAGTTCGAGAGGATCGTACAGACCTTCACGTGCCATGGACTGAATTACATTCTGAAACGATTCAGCTTTCGCTTCCTCAATTCGATAAATGAAGAAGAAAAAGACCGGACTTTCTTTCAATGCTCTTACAAGGTAGTTGAAAAGCTCCAGAGAACTATCGTCTGCCCAGTGAATATTGTCTATACAGACAAACAGAGATGATTCTGAAACCTGAAGTTCCAGGAATCTCCGTACACCTTCAAAAAGCCTGAACTTGTCAAGCATGAATATGCTTTCATCCATCTCCACCAGTTCATCAGACAGCTCAGGTACGATTTTTATCAATTCGATCTGAAATGCCTGAGACATCCCATCGATGATACCCTTGCCTTTCTTTCTGTAAACGCTGCGGATGATCTCTCTGAAAGCATAGTAGGGAATTGACTTCGTTGTTGCTGATAGATTACTCGCCAGATATGTGAAATCCTGGTAACAGGAATCATTTACGATCTCCTGCACCAAACGTGTTTTCCCTACACCTATCTCTCCACAGATACACGTAGTTCTGCTTCCATTAGAAGATTTCTGATCAATAGAATTTCTAATTCTGGTTATCTCTTTATCCCGGCCAATGATCTCTTTCGTCGGAGTAATGACTCGCCTGTACTCTTTCGTGAAGGCGCCAATTCTGTCTCTTCCGTGTCTTTTTGCGCTGTAGAGACGACGATCGGCGGCATTGAAGATAGATAGCCAGTCCTGCCCGTCAACAGGAAAGGACGCTATACCGATACTGCAGGTCAGCCTTATCTTTGAGAACTCCCTGGAATGGCACTGTTCCAGAAAACGGGATGAAATTCTAACAGCCTGCTTGTATCTGGTATCCGGAAGTATACATACAAACTCATCTCCGCCGTATCGATATACGGTGTCTTCTTTCCTGAGAAGATCATTGAGAAAAGCAGC
>JAUVUL010000065.1 GCA_030600975.1 Candidatus Aegiribacteria sp. | reverse complement strand
GGAATTCCCTCCCCGCTCCCTGCAAGAAGAACAACGTCAACTCTCTGATCCTGACGGTAATAAGTGGTTACCGTAATGCCTCTTGATAAACTCTCCACGAAATCGGCTACATCGTTTGCGGTCAATCCGAACAAGTTCAGCAGTTCCTGATCGAGGTCAAGGACCATTTCCGGTTTTCCGGGAAGGTACTGAACATCTGCCGATTCCACACCCTCATACTGAGATAGTATTGCCGCAAGGCCTTCAGCTGCGGCAAGATCAATACTGATGTTCTCTCCCTCGAGATAGACTGTGAAGGAACTTCCTCCGCCCAGTATCTCTCCAAGGAGGGATTGCCGTTTTTCAACGGTAATGGAGAAATTGAACGTGGTATTCCAGGCATCTCTAAGTACCTGCATGGCTCCTGTCGCATCCTCGGGAGAAGGATAGGAAGCGGTCAGAATAGCATCCACTCCTTCCGAGGAGCGAACGCCGCTGCGCCCTGAGATCCAGTCAGCACCGGAAGAAGCAGCCAGGCCGGTAACCTCCCGTGAAAGTTCTATCATCTGCGCCATGGACGTGCCTCTTGGAGCCGAGTAGGAAATCTCCAGCTGGTTCACCGGAGTGCTGGGAAGCAGCTGCATGGGAAGCCCCGCACCAGCAAGCAATGATATTGTGAAGACCACCAGCGCTCCGGACAATACGGCCACAGGACGTTTAAGAATCCTCTCCATGAGTCTCACATAGCGTTCCTTCAGACGGGTTGTCACATCGGTGCTTTTCTTAAGCTTTTTAATTCTGGCTGTGAGTGCAGGAATGATAGTAACAGCCACTAAAAGGCTTGCGAGAAGAGCAAATCCAACAGCCAGCGCCTGATCACGGAAGAGCTGGCTTGTTATTCCTTCCATGTAAACTACGGGAAAGAAAACGATAAGGGTTGTCAGTGTACTTGCCGTAATAGCCTTGCCCACTTCGGATGTACCGGATTTGGCAGCGCTGATCGCGCTTTCACCCTCTTCTCTCCGTCTGAAGATGGCTTCCAGAACTACAACCGCGTTATCAACAAGCAATCCTGTTCCTAGAGCAAGACCTCCGAGTGACATGATGTTCAGTGAAACACCTGATATGAACAGAAAGAAAAGCGCGATTGCGATGCTCAGAGGAAGTGAAAGACCCAGGACCAGGGGGCTTCTCCAGTCCCTCAGGAAGAAGAAGAGAACTCCGAATGCAAGAAGACCGCCAAGAAGGAGAGCTTCGATCACCTCACCGATTGAATCCTCAATGAATTCCGCGTCGTTCTGGATAACCTCAAGCTGCAGGGCTTCGTACTCGTTATTGAGTTCCGCAACAAGTTTTTCAACTTCCCGGGCAACCTCAACGGTGTTGGATTCAGCCATTTTCCTGACGCGAATAATAAGACAGCGTTCTCCGTTGAAACTGGCCCATTCGGTAACCGGCTTCTCGCCAAGGGATACCTCCGCCACATCACTGAGCAGCAGTGGTGTGGTACCCCTGATACCGATTACTGTATTTTCTACATCGGAAAGAGTGGAGAACTCACCCTCAAGTGACAGGAAATACTCCCTCTGTCCGTCACGGACAAGCCCTCCGGACATGGACACATTGGCCCCCTGGAGAGCCAGAGATATATACTGGGGGTCAAGGTTCAGTTCTTCAACAACACCTTCCCGGAGCCGCACGAATACAGCCGCTTCAGCTTCTCCCTGTATTTCACAGCCGGCAACGCCTTCAGCCTGATCGATCCTGGTGGTGACAAGTCTCCTGGCAAAATCCGTAACTTCCGTCCAGTCGCTGGATTCCATAGTCATGAGGATTTCCATGAAGGGCCTTCTTGAAGGATCGTAATCTACAATGGTCGGCCTGCCCGCTTCATCGGGGAGGGACCATCCGGCCACATCCAGCTTCTCCCTGACTTCGAGCCTGGTAAAGTCCATTCTGGCGCCCCAGTCGAACTCCAGTGTGATCCTGCTTCTGTCACCGTAGGAGCGGGAGCTGTAGCTTCTCAGCCCACGGACTCCAGCCACAGCGTTTTCAAGAGGATCGGTAACGAGACGTTCGACCTCGTACGGGCTGGATGATGGATAAGTGGTTTCGATGGTAAGCCTTGGATACTCAACCGATGGAAGAAGATCCACCGGCATCTTCATCACTGCGACTGTTCCGAGAAGGGCTGCAACTATAGATAGTACTGTTACGGCTACTGGTCTGGAAACGGCATTGCTGGTTAACTTCACCGGGACAACCCCCCGTTCATTCTGGTATTTTATCGGTTAAAAATACACAATGAAACCGAATTTCGCAATTTTTTAACACCATAACACTGTATAATGTTATTTATCAATATTATACGACATGCTTCCCGAATGATCTGCCCTAACAGAAAACATGTAAACTGTGTAATCACAGGACGACTCTTCATACTTTATCCAGAAAGTCAGAACAAGTTTCATACACAAAGTCAACTGGATATTGTATTGTTTGTTTAAACCTTCTTCGATATACTTTTTACAATAATTTGAAATATCAGAAATCCGGAGGGGGGGATTCAATGACAACTTATATATGTTTTGCGACTGCAGTGATTTTGACATTTGCCTGCGGCGGCGGACACGACTCTGTCGGTCTCGAAGAAGCATCCGGTATTGAAACTGACACACTTATTGTTATCGATTCGATCGGTGTTCTCATGGGTGACAGCTGTTACATGATAGGCGACATCATAAAAGCGGAAGCTCTGCCCGGAGGGAATGTTATCCTTTTCGATCGATCAACGGGGTTCATTTCAACCTTTGATGAAAATGGAGAATTTGTATTTTCTTTCGGCGGTCTGGGTGAAGCTCCCGGCAAGTTCAATCTTCCAGGCCAGATGACAGTCCTGGGAGATGGCAGAATCGCGGTATTGGACTGGATGGACAGGGAAGTATGTTTCTTCTCTGCTGAAGGCGAATACCTTGGCAGCAGGCCTAACCTTGGCTTTGAAATGCCGCTTACGATGACATCCGTGGGTGATTCCTGCTTCGTTCTGTATTCATGCCCCACCCGTCAGATTGAGGAAACTTACAAAATGGGGTACGAACTCAACATCTGGGAGGGGATGTCGGAAGAACCAAGAGCGACTCCCTTTTCCCATCTGTTCGATTTCGGCATGGAGGAATACGATTTCAGGCCCGGATACCTTGCAGTCGCCGCTGGAAGCAACGGAAGGGTCTATCTGCACCGTATGAACTCCGAAGAGTACCTCATTGAAGTGCTTGACCTGTATGGTCAACCAATCGATTCAATATACTCCGAAGCGCTTCGTCTATCGTGGGATAACATCGAACGGTATCCCAATGTCCCGTATGCAACTTTCAGGGTTACAATAGATGATGAAAGTAAACAGTTAAGCGGTTAACTTCCTGAATATGCACCACAGATAGAAAGCATGGGAATTGATTCATTGGGAAACGTCTGGGCACAGCGGGGTACAACAGAAAAGCTGACCTGGGATGTGTTTTCATCTGAAGGAGAGAAAATCCGTGAAGTGTACCTGACGGTTTTTCCTGATTCTATATACATTCATGTCGAAATAAACGAACATGGATTAGTAGCCTGGGACATCGCCCCTGAAGATTATCCCAGGCTTTACCGACTTGAGCTAAAACAGGATTAGATTGTCTTTTACTCCTTCATTGTCGCAGTCCAGACGGAGTAGGCGATAGCGCTTCCGCCGAAAATACCTGCCCCGATCCACGGCCATGTGGCACCGCCATCTGATGTGATGCCAATAGCGGCAAAAATCACTGCTATAAGCACGAAGATGATATCGAAGATAGTTGCCTTTGCCCATTTGCCTACAGGCGCCTCGCCTGAAAGAACTTCCTGGCGGCTTGCATCTACAAGAACATTGTAATCCTTGTCCGCATAGCTGTATACAAGTTCCCATATGGGAACGTAAACAAGGTCAACACCCTGAACATCGATAGTTGTGTCAATATCGGTTACCTTTGTAGCCTTGCTCTCAGCCTTCTTTTGATGCAGCTCTATTATCCTGTTCCTGGCGGATGTCTCTGCTTTTTCCTGAATGATCTGTCCGTTGATGATATGCTCCTGCATATTGGCCTTCTTCAGCTCATCGATGGAGAAATCTATCTTACCCTCCAGTAGATCCTTGTTAGGGGCTTTTTTCGAACCTCCGATCCTGAAGATGAACTTCCCCCAGTCCGGGAACACACATTGCTTACCGGGTTCAATATTCCGAATTCCCCAGAATTCCGAAGTATCCTCTCTGGCATATACGGGCCATGTGTAATCCTCGGTGATCCGCCCCTGAACAGGTTCCCAGAATGTCTTTGTTGCTTTGTTCTTACCTTCACCGACTGTTTTTGTCTTTTTCTGCATGCCGCTCCAGCGGGTGTTGCCGGTACATCGGACAATCCAGTAAGGAAGAACCCTTGCTTCCGTCTTTCTCCAGGTTACTTTATTGGGAAGCTCCTTCGATTTATGGAAACCTTTCTTAAGCCATCCCGAAGCGATGCCGATGGCCTCATCACGCCCGACTTTGGGAGGAAGAAGATAGTGTGACTCAATTGTTACAATATTGTCGTAACCGGCAAGCATTGTTGTAGTACCGCAGTACTCGCAGGTGATAACAGCCTCGCCCTCCATATATGCGAGGGGAGCACCGCAGTTAGTGCAGTTTATCTCACGAATATCGGGTTTGGTATCGTCCGGAGCAGTATCGTCCACAGCAGTGTTTTCTGCAGGCGGTTCAGTCGCTTCTTCAACAGGCTCATTAGTTTCAGCGTTCTGAGGGATATCAACGGGTCCTTCTGCGGGTTCAATGCTACCGTTTTTCTCTTCAAGCATCTCTATCCTCCCCTACGTGGTTCAATGCTTCAAACAAATAAAACAAATTCCGTTAAACTGAATATCTTCACTCAGAATTCCTCAGTCAGCAACCGAAACCTTGATCATCACATCACCCTGACGGATTGCGTCTACCACATCCTGACCCTCTGTAACTTTACCGAAAACGGTATGCTTCCCGTTCAGATGTAGCTGGGGACAATGGGTAATGAAGAACTGGCTTCCGTTGGTGCCGGGACCGGCATTGGCCATGGAGAGTGAACCGGTTTCATGCTTCAGGGGGTTTCCGGCAAACTCGTCCTCAAAATTGTACCCTGGACCTCCCCTGCCCGTTCCGGTAGGGTCTCCGCCCTGTATCATGAAATTGGGAATAACCCTGTGAAAGATAATCCCGTCGTAATAGCCATCCTTAGCAAGACAGATGAAATTGTTCACGGTTTTCGGGGCGTACTCGGGAAAGAGTTCCAGTTCAAGTGTACCCCGGTCTGTTTCTATTTTTACTGAATAGATTCTGTCCGTATCGATCTGCATTTCATGTGGTGCGCTGTATTTTTCTGCCATTATGTCCCTTTCTGCTGTTACTCTAAGGGCTGTTACGTTAAAGCTCTATGGATGAGTCATACCTTTCTTTCCAATAACCTGGTTCACGATGAAGATGCATCACAGCAAGTATAAGAATCTGATCTTCCTCAATACATTAGATAATACCGTATGGAAAACGATTGATCAGACAGCGACGGATATCCCCACTACCGAGTACTGGCCAGACAAATGGATGTGCAAGAATATTCTGGATTATCGAGTAGACCTGGATTGAGAAATCACATCCAAGACCTGGTTCACATTTCTCATAGTAGTCTATTGATTTGATGAACTCACGTCTTGCATCAGGATGGAATGAAAATGTCACCAGTCAAATCTCTCCCGTATTTCAGAAAATACCTGATCCCCCGGAATTGCAGTTACGTGGCCAGATCGGATTTCATTCAATCTTTGTTTCGCTAATTTGATCCATTTCTTATCAACTTTCTGTTCTGGTGAATTCAGAGTTCTAAGGAGTAGATCAATAATGAATGCCCGTTCCTCAACCGGTAATGATTCAGCTTCCTTTACGATTTCTCTAGCACCAAGCATTATTCACCTCCAAACACTGCTGATTATAGTCTAATGGTTTTGCTGTTCATTTGCAATTTCAGACAGAATTTTGAATGCACAGTAAATACTGGCAATGGCACAGCGGGATTCAGCGGAATATTAATGATAACGCTCGAGGCGGATGGAATTCACTCCACTCGATTGAGTGTCGCGGTCATCCTCTCGCCGGAGAGAGTACACTGGTTCTCTCCGTTAAATACGAGTTCAAGCTCGACATAAACTACATCAGTGTTCATATCCACGAACTGCAGCATAGTAGATTCCCCCTCAATGACGATGTAACGCTGCATCTCTTCACCCTCAGGCCGCACGGTTCCATCGGATAGGAATTCGACACACAGGGTCTCACCCATCATCTCAGCATCCCAGGTTCCAATGATCAGTTCAGAAGGTGTAGCGGCGCCTCCACACGCGAGAAGAACGATCAGCGAGACCAGTGCAGAACCGAATAGAAAACGATAACCCGTCATGATGTCCACTCCCTACCTGTGATTATACAGTTAACCAGCGTATCCCAGCTGTTCACATTTTCTAAAATTACTACTTGAGCTGATTATACCGCAAGTAAATTTGTACGGTCAATGAAGCAAATAGGGATTCAGCGGATCACATCATGGGCGATCACAACACCGTCGGCATATCTGTCCACTGTGAAAAGCTGTCCTTTGTGCATCAGCACAATACCTACAGTGCCATTCAGTGCCCAGCTGTCCAGGTACTCTCCGTCCTTGCTGTACCTGTGGATTACCGTTGTCATCTGCGGCTCACCACCATCGGAAAGCCGACCACCCTCTTCCATAAACCTCTGCTTCACTCAACCGAAAGCGGTGGCTTCCATCCTCCCAGAATCCTTCACCGCTCTCCTCCGCCCACGAGACCCATTTGGACAATGTATCAGGCTGTACAACTACTGTGTCAATTTCAACGCCTTCAGTTTCAGGAGGTGGGGTATCTTCCCCGCACGCAAAGCTTATTACTGAAAGAAAAATCGATATGGATACTAATATGATCCGTGTCATGAGTTTAGAGCCTCCCTTGATTGATTCAGTAGAAGAATGCAAATTAATGGTACGCCAGGAAAGGAATGTAAGAAAGAGTAAGAAGCCGATTCAGAAAGAGCAGAATAAAAACAAGTGTTGGTAGAATAGCGCGTTTCTGAAACCAGATTTCTCTGACTCTCATGGGCTTTAGATCCCACATTCCACAGAGTGGTTTGAGGATATACATCAGCAAAGCAAAGAATACGCTGAAATTAAGAATGGCTCTTCCATTAACTCCAAGCCAGAATGAAAATCTGACTGCGGTCCACATATCAAGCACTTTATAGATAAGCGTGTTGATTACAATTGAAATTGTCCCGAGCTGCCATACGCATAGAACCATACCAAGAAGCATTAGCCTGGTAGACCAGCTTTCGCGACCTGTTAACCCAAGGATGAAACCGCATACCTGGATAAATGTGATGAATCCGATAAGGAAAATCAGACCTGTATCCCAGTAAACGAATATCATTCCCAGAACGGAACCATCTGATATTCGAAGATCGTTTACAATAGATCCGATCAGGAGTAACACTGAAAGAACAGCAATGCGAGGAAGAACTTTGTACGCCAGAAGATTCCAGCGGCTGATGGGAAGTGAAAGAAGATACTCGGTCGCCCCATCCCTCTCTTCAACCTTGAATATGTTGTACGCCAGGTAGAATGCAGTTATCAGGATGAACAGATCCAGCCCGTTGGAGATATACTCAAGAAAGG
>JAUVUL010000212.1 GCA_030600975.1 Candidatus Aegiribacteria sp. | reverse complement strand
GGCATTCTGTCCTGCAGCCGGGCACATCCCTGTGAAGTAATATACATGATCTGGAGAGGGTGAAATCCTCAAGCAGTTTTTTCAGCAGATCCATCAATGAGGCTATCTGTTTCCCGGTTGGCGATGTTTCACAGAAATTCCCAACAAGACAGATTCCGATGGAATCCCTGTTGTGCTCCCTGGCGTGAGCTCCCACTGACCAGACGGGCCTTCCATATTCAATTTCACCATCTCCGGAGAGAGTTCCGTTACCTATGACGAAATGGTACCCGATATCGATCCAGCCGTTAACAGCCCGGTGCAGAGCCCTGAAAACCCTGGCACATCCTGTTTCAGTTGCCGAATGGTGAATGACCAGCGAATTAACTTTATCCATCTGGACGAACAGATCATCGGAAGGTTTTTCTCCGGCTGCATTTATTTCTTCATCGCTGATGTCCGGAATCTCAGATAGATTTCTTCTTAACCACTGAGCACAGGATTGCATAATGTACCCTCCGTAGTGCATAATATAGTTAATAATCACCGAAATGTATTTAGAATAAGGAGGAATGATGGGGAAAATTCTAACGTTTCTGTTGCCTGCTTTACTGCTGATATCCGCAGGCTGCGATACCACCACCTATCCGTTCGACCAGGTAACTGAAGGATTCACTTTCACATACGATCTTCCCAACGAAGGTTTAGTGGATTTAATCGTTCTGAACTGCTACATGAACAACGTAAGAACTCTTTTGGCAGATAGTACGCAGTCGTCCGGCAGTCATTCATCATCATGGGATCTCCTGGATGAAAACGCTGTGCGGGTTCCTAACGGACTTTATTACATAAGGATCATACTTGATGACGACGTAATCGAGACAAAGTTATATGAGGTGCACACATGACGCTTTTAATACTACTTCTATGCACGATCGGACAACCGTCTGGTAGCGGGAGCGATTCATTTTCTCCAGGATTCAGGATAGGTTTCTCATTCATGACCTCCTTTCCCTCAATGCAGAATGAAAAGGATTTCGCTGACATGAACACAGCTGCCGGACTGGATTTTGAACTTGGCAGTGTAGCCTGGGGAGGGTCTCTCGAACTTCTCGGAGATTTAAGCGAAAAATTCAGAATAAGGGGAAGTGTTGGCGGCTCAAATTTCAGTGGAGGTTACTCTGAGGGTTACAATGCCATGCAGAATATGTTCTTGATTCTTTTTACCCTGGGTCTGTTTTCCGGGAGTAGCGAGGAAGATGTAATCGAACTGAACGATCAAGCCATCACCCTGGAAGCTCAAGCCTACTACGTTCTTACCCGGTCATCGGGAATGTCGATATCCGCGGGAGCGGGTCCGATATACACCTTTGCCACCCGAAAGCTTAAATCTCCTAATACATCCACTTCCGGAAGCGGAAGCGGGCTGGGTTTTGTGGCTTCTATCAGGCTGGATCAGGAATCAACTATGAATCTTGGCTGCTTACCCCTCATGCTTGGTTTAGAGGGCGGATACAAAATAAACAGCGTAAACATCAGCGACGAAGAAGCAGACGACTACGAGCTGGATTTCTCCGGTCCATTCGTGAAGGTTGGAACCTATATCGGAATTTAATATATCGGAGATAACACCGGCTTCAGATGGTTCAACATGGCTGATTCTTGTAAATCCTGAAGCCGGTCACGGCATATCGGGCAAAGATCTGGCAGAGATATCCAGTCTGTTCAAAGCCAGTCACATTCAGCATGCAATACTTGTGACTGAATCGTACAGACAACTGTTCGATTACGCTTCAACCGCAGCAGAAATGGGCTACAAAGGTATCATTGCCTATGGGGGCGACGGAACAGTCAGTAAAATCGCAGCCGGAATCATTCACAGCGAAGCCATGATTCCCCTTTCTGTAATCCCCTCGGGCAGCGGAAATGACTGGGCCAGAACAGCGGGCATCAGGTCCTTCGAGGATACCGTCGAATCCATCCTGCAGGATAACAGCTGTGTCATGGATGCTGCCGAATGCATGATAACGGATAAGAACGGCGATACAATTCATTCTTCAATATTCATAAACTCGGCCGGGATAGGTCTGGATGCTCATGTTCTTCAGAAAGCTATCAGCCTGAGGAAGAAGCTTTCAATTGGCAAACTGGGATACATCTCCGCATTGATTTCCACTGTACTGGAAATGCCCCTGTGGAAGGGCAGGATGATCGTTGACGGGGCTGAAGTTTATTCAGGCAGCTATCTGAGCCTGACTTCGGGTGTCTGCCCCTATGTAGGAGGGGGGATGATGCTTTCTCCATCCTCAATTCCTTTCGATGATATGCTGGATACAGCAGTTGTCAGGCCAATCTCCCGAATACGACTGATTCGAAGTGTTCCGATGATATACAGGGGCAGCATCCTGAAAAATCCTGCTGTCTCTTCCTGGCGCGGCAGGGAGTTCAGGCTTGAGGTCGAGGGGAGTGTCAGTGTCGAGCTTGACGGAGAACTGATACCTCAAATACCTGATAACTCAACGGTAATCCTGAAATCCATGTCTTCAGCCATTTGTGCAGTGGGGGCCGGACCTAACATCTAAACGGAATAGGGGCCGGGCCCCCCTTCTGTACAATCTCCAGGATCTCTTCCGGGCTGTCAATAATAAATTCAGCGCCATGATCCAGCAGAAGAGATACGTCTCTGAATCCCCATGATACTCCCACGGCAATCATTCCGGCATTCACAGCTGTATCCATATCGATATCACTGTCACCCACCATCAGAGTATTCCCAGGCAACACCCCAAGCTTTTCGATAACAGGTATGACCACTTCCGGGGAAGGTTTCATAGGACATCCGGGTTTTACTCCATTAATCGAAACGAAACTTATGTCGCTGAAGTGAATATTCAGAACCTTCTCGGCTGATTCCTGGGGTTTGTTTGTAAGCACAGCCATGGGCACCTGTTCAACCTGTAGACTTTTCAGCACCTCTTTTATCCCCGGATAGGGACGGGTCTTTACCGAGCCCTGTTCAAGGTAGGTCTTCCTTATCTGATCCGAAATCCTCTCTACGACTATACCTGTTGCGATATCGGAGGGGATAAGCTTTAATACCAGCTCTTCAACGCCCCGTCCCACGGCAAGCCTTACCTCATCAATAGATTTGCCTGGCATCCCGTTGGAACTCAGAACACTGTTCACTACATCGCAGATATCTTCCAGCGTATCGAGCAGCGTTCCATCCAGGTCAAATATCACAGCACTAATCATAGGTATTCCACTTCACTTTTCGATTTCATGCCTCTGTCAAGTAACCATAGCTTGACTGTCATACATCCGGATTGATAGTATCATTAGAATAAATACACATTGCCATGTGATGAGTTATATAACAATACATAATCATTCTTCGGTGAAAGAAGAAATCACGATGAAATATTATGAGAGCCATGAGGATTGCTACAGGATAATGAAGAAGAATAACGTATCCTCATGGGATGAATTTAAAGAAGAATCGGACTCTTTCGAAAATTTCTTCATGAAGGAATATTTAGTAATCGTACTGGATAGAATTAAGCCAATATCCAATGCTAGAGTATTGGATGTTGGATGTGGTACGGGACCCGTTTCCTGTTTTCTTGCTCAACAAGGCTATAACGTTGATGGTATTGATGTTTCCCAAACTGCTATCGAAATCGCAAGGATAAACGCAAAAGATCGAGGCCTGGATATACATTATTCTGTGGATGATATTTGTTCTATCTCTATAACCGGGTCTGATATTTATGATATTATTATTGATACACATTGTATGCATTGTATTACTTATGACTCGGATAGATATGCCGCATTAACCAATATTTTCAGGCTTCTTAAAAAGGGTGGATATTTCATTATGGAGACCATGAGTATTGAGGATCCTTCCAAATGGCCTCACGATGGACGAATCGATGAACAGGGAATCGTATGGTACGAAGTTAAAGAGAATTATCCTTATTATAAAGTTAAATATGAAGACAAATATTGGATCTGTACTCGAAGAATAATGAGCCCCTCTGATCTTGAGAATGAACTCAAAGAGATAGGATATTCAATTGAGCATCTTAAAATCATTAAAGATGAGAAATTGAATATGGCGGATTTTCAAGCAATTTGCAGAAAACCAAAGAGTGACTGAAGGAGGAGACTTATAACAGCTTATTGCGGACTGGATTGCTCTCAATGTGAAGCATACATTGCCACTCAGGCAAACGATGACAGCAAACGTGCTGAAGTTGCAAGTAAGTGGTCGACTCTATATAATGCGGATATAAAACCAGAACATATTAATTGCGATGGTTGCTTGGTAGATGGCCGAAAGTTTTTCTATTGCGAAAGCATATGTGATATCAGGAAATGCTGCATAAGCAAAAGCATAGTTAATTGTGCTGTTTGTGATGAGTATATATGCGATAAGTTATCCAGCTTTATCAAGATAGCTCCGGAAGCCGGAGAAGCATTAGAAAAATATCGCTCGAATATATAGGGCGTTATACTTGGTTTCACAGGAGTAACAATGACTGATAAAAATAAGAATTGTCCCTGTACTTATCCAGGATGCCCGAGACATGGAAACTGCAGGGAGTGTATCGCATACCACAGAAGGCTGGGAGAATTTACGGGGTGCATGTTCTCTCCTGAAGCGGAAAGAACCTGGGATCGATCCTTAAAAAAGCTGGTTGAAGATAGGAAATAGGG
>JAUVUL010000125.1 GCA_030600975.1 Candidatus Aegiribacteria sp. | reverse complement strand
TTCGTTCACCGACACGTACTTCGGCTCCGCCACAGGCACAACACTCGGTACGGGCTGCTGGTTAAGCTTTGCCCGACAAGGACTTGCTACTCCTAATGAGTAGCTCACCCGGAAAGAAGCACCAAGCTGAGCTTGGCGCACCAACGTTTCAAATCAGCAGACTGCGATAGTCTGGATCATTACATGAGTCACTGTTCTGCTACATTTGTTTGTTCACTAAAGTATTTCTCAATAAATACAGATGGCTCTATCATTTCGATACCAGCATAGCCCGAAACATCCAGCAGATGCGTGTCCCCTGTTATTATTACGCTTGATTAGCTTTCCACTGCTGCTGCTATAAATTTGTCATCATCGGGATCCTCGCAAACTTGTTCATTAAGATCCCGAGCTTCAACGATGAGCCCGAAGCTTGTAATCAAGGTAATTATCTGGGAAACATCCACCTTGGGAAACATAGCTGAAAGTCGATGAAGAACATCTACATACTCAGCAAGTATTTCTGTCGATATCACGAGTTCAATTCTCTTCTGTTGCCACGCTTCAAGGATTCGCCCGGGTTTGCCTCCGAAGAACACAGCAGAAATCAAGACATTGGTATCAACTGCGACTTGCATTTCTCTGATCGTGTTTCTTTTATTGCCTCTTGAATATCCTCAGGTTTCATTTCAGATTCATATGCAGCCTGCCTGGCACGCAGTATTATTTCTTTGAATTCATCGGAAGAGGGTGGAGTTATTGTTTTAAGAACGACTACATCCCCCTCACCCAATACAACAAATCTTGTCCCGGCCTTTAGATGGAGAGCTTTTCTGATCTCCTCAGGGATAACAATTTGCCCTTTGGATGACATTTTTGTTGTAGCTACTGTATTCATTTCTTCATTCCAATCATGCATAGATTTGACGTCTTACTGGTAAGATTATGTAAGTTCAGGCCTGGCATGTCAATCTTTCGTTGAGTGAACAATGATTATGTAGATTCTTCATATCTTATTATCCTATTATTTAGATATAGACTAATCAGGTTTGTAATGTCGTGTCAAGTAAATAAACGCGGTTCCAAGGAGTTTCGATCTCTACATATCCACCGGAATTACGTGGTTAAGTGGAATCTACATAACTGAATATTTTGATATCCTGCTGTGATTAGAGGCTGTTTGCGGTTCAGTTGTTGATAGTGCGGTCAAGGAGCGTTTCCGCGATGGATTCCAGTCCTGCTGTGTGCCAGCCCAGGGGGGAGGCTGTTACAGATAATTCGAGGGTGACTTGATCATTGCACGGCAGGTTGATGGTTATGAAGGCTCTGGCTGTGCTTTCATCTGACTGCATGCTGTCTATTGTCATTGTGCTTCTGTTGATCGTCTGATGGTGTTCGGGGGATGATATCAGCATTTCTAGGATTGCGGTGCTGTTCCAGAATTCGATTTCATTGGGAGCGGCTTCAAGGCGAAAGGAAGCGAAGAGTTCTCCCAGTTCTGTCGGGGTCAGTGTTTTCATTGTTTCAAGGTATTCACCGCAGATCTGAAGGATGCTTGACGAGCAGGTCGGGGTGAGGGTGTTCAGGAAGATGTCGGGGGAACCATCCTGAATGGCATTCCAGGTGTCCAGTATTGCCTCTTCGGGAGAGTTTGCGCTTAGAAGTGCCAGTATTAGAATGATTCCCCGCAGCATGATTTACTGAATTATTTCGTAGGTTGCGGATACTTCGACGGATATTGAGAATGCACCAGGAGTAACCGGTGGTGATTCCGCGTAGTATCCAAGGCCGCCACCGTAGTTGTCCCAGGCCCCGGTGGAGGCCGGGTAATAGTTGGTCCATTCGCTGATGCTTGTAATCTCACCCAGGGTTACTCCGAAGTTATCCGCAAGCTGCTCGGCTTTAACCCTTACATGTTCAGATGCTCTGCGTCTTGCTTCCTCGTAGAGAGAAGCGGTGTCTTCAACGTAGAAGGAAACCCCATTGATGGAGTTGGCACCTCCGCTCACAACGGCTGCGAGTACATCGCCTACGGAGTTAATATCCCGGATATCTGCTTTTATGTAATGGGTGACTACATATTCCATTTCGCCGGTGTATTCGTAATCGTAATCGTCCCAGATTTCCTGAACCCAGAGGCTGTAACTGGTGGTCTGCATGTCTGCACCCGCTACACCTTCCCTGCGTGCAGCGGCCATAGCAGCTTCAACCAGCTGTGCAGCATCGTTAACCGCTACGGCGGGGTCTAACCTTGTAATATTTACACCGAATACTACCGATGCTACATCAGGCTCCGCACTTGCAGTGCCGGATCCTGTTGAGCTTATCGTTGCAGGATATTCCCATATATCCTGTCCCGTTGCCATGCTTGCTGAAGCAACAATAACCAGAAGCAGAATCATTCCGGTTCTTTTCATGTCTGTATCCTTTCATATAGTGTTGCAAACCAGTCCGTGCTTAGTATACAATCGGATCGGTGAAGTTATTCCCCGATTATCTTCACCATAACACGTTTTCGGCGCCGGCCATCGAACTCACCATAGAAGATCTGTTCCCAGGGGCCAAGGTCAAGCTTTCCATCGGTAACGGCAACAACTACTTCCCTTCCCATTATCTGCCGCTTGTGATGAGCATCGCCGTTGTCTTCCCCCGTTCTGTTGTGTTTGTATCGAGAGATGGGTTCATGAGGTGCCAGTTGTTCGAGCCATTCATCGTAATCCTGAATGAGGCCCGGTTCATCGTCGTTTATGTAAACACTTGCAGTAATGTGCATGGCATTCACCAGGCAGAGACCTTCCTTTATGCCGCTATCCTGCAGCTCCTGCTCAACCGCGGGTGTGATATTGATATAATCCCTCCGATTCGGGGTGGTGAACCAGAGGTATTCTCTGTGTGATCTCATATCTGCTCCCAGTCAGGTAAAACCTCGTTATCACCAAGTATATCCTTTTCTAACGCTATAAGTTCCCATTCGGGATTGTAGATAAGTTTCTCTGCTTTATCCAGTACTCTTTTGACTCCAGCTTCAGTACCTGAAACGAAAACAGCTGTCAGCCATGCGCGCTGAATGAGGTTCGTGGGACCAACCTGAGCGACAGAGAAGCCCATGTTGGAAAGGCGGTCTTTAAGGGAACGCAGATGTCCCCTTCGGTCCTTCAGGGTTCTGCAGCCCCTGAAGAACAGCTCAGCCCTGATCGTGCCTATGAAGTAGTCGATCTTCATTCCTGTCTGCTATACTCCCATTGCTGCCGGATGTCCTTCGTAGAACTTACCGAAGGCCTTTACGTCTTCCTTTTTCAGGGGGAAACCTTTCCAGCCGGGTCAGCTGTATTTCTCACTTGTATAGATACCCCTTGAGAAGAGAGATGATTTCACTTTAAGCCTGCGTACGACTGCGAAGTCGATGAGTACGCTTCCCGAAACTTTTTCTCCAAACTTTCTGAGAGTGCGATCCAGGTCTCCCCGGGTAAGGTCAGGATCGTTCAGAGCCTCTGTCAGCGCTTCCCGCACAGGTTTATCGTCGATGAGCCAACGAATTGTGTTTCCAATTCCCTCATTTGTTCTTGTGGGAAACTGCAGAAGAATATCGTGGGTTCCAATCAGGCATCCTTTGCCCATTCCTTCAGCTCCTGCGTATGTAATTTCCCTAGCGAATATGTAATCGATTCCAGCTTTCACCGCCATATTTCCTCCGTATGAATAAGAATTATTCTGATGTGAAGATAATACAAGGATGGATTGAAGTAATGCAGCCTTATTCGTCTTCAGGCTGGAGGAAGACAGCGGCAAGAGGGGGGAGTGTAAGGCTTACCGAGTGTGGCAGGCCATGCATACCGTAGGGCTTTGACTGGACTCTTCCGAGGTTGCCTTTGCCGGAACCGCCGTAGATATCTGAGTCTGTATTAAGAATTTCAGTATATGTACCCTGTTTGGGTACGCCTATCAAATAGTTCTCCCGTACGACAGGAGTCATGTTGAAAACGCATACAACGTGGCCGCCTTCACCCGAGTTTCTGAGGAACGAAACAACCGTTGCGTGCGTATCACTGAAATCTATCCATCTGAAGCCTTCCGGGCTGCAGTCCAACCTGTGGAATGCTGGATTGTGCATGATTATCGTGTTCAGATCACTCACGAATGTTCTCAATTTAGAGTGCTCATCGTACTGGAGAAGATTCCAGTCAAGTTCAGTATCGTGGTTCCATTCGTTCCACTGACCGAACTCGCTGCCCATGAAGAGGAGTTGCTTTCCAGGATGTGTCCACTGGTAGGCCAGAAGGAGTCTTAAATTGGCGAACTGCTGCCACCTGTCTCCAGGACACTTGCTCAGGAGGGATGACTTGCCGTGAACCACCTCATCGTGTGAGAAGGGTAGTATGAAATTCTCGCTGAAAGCGTAAAGGAGCGAGAAGGTCAGTTTATCCAGGTGGTGCTTGCGGTGAACGGGTTCATTCTGGAAGAAATCAAGGGTATCGTGCATCCAGCCCATATTCCATTTGAATGTGAAGCCCAGTCCCCCTTGTTCAACAGGATTTGTGACTCCGGACCAGGCGGTGCTCTCTTCGGCTATGGACATGACTCCCGGGAAATCCCTTGCGATTATCGAGTTAAGTGTCTTTATGAACTCTATAGCACCGAAGTTCTCCCTGCCTCCATACTCGTTTGGTAACCACTCACCATCCTTGCGGGAGTAATCAAGGTATAGCATTGAGGCTACAGCATCCACCCTCAGTCCATCGATATGGTATTTATCCAGCCAGAAGAGTCCGCTTGCTACAAGGAAGTTTCTGACTTCACTTCTGTCATAATTGAAAACCAGGGTTTTCCAGTCGGGATGGGTTCCTTTTCTGGGGTCTTCATGCTCGTATAGGCATGTTCCATCGAACCTGGCAAGACCGGTGGCATCCGAGGGGAAATGAGCAGGTGCCCAGTCCAGTATCACTCCTATATCAGCGTTGTGGCATCTATTCACGAATTGCTGGAAATGCTCCGGTTTTCCCAGACGGCTGGTAGGAGCGAAGTATCCTATGGTCTGATAACCCCACGAGCCATCGAAGGGATGTTCCATAACAGGTAAAAGCTCTACATGTGTGAATCCAAGCTCTTTCAGGTACGGAATGAGTTCATCCGCCAGTTCATCCCAGGATGTAAAATCCCTCCAGTCCGGTGATCCCTTCCAGGAGGGGGCGTGTATCTCGTATATGGACAGGGGGGAGGTAAAGGGGTTCCATCCGTCTCTTTTATCCATCCAGGTGGAATCCGTCCATGCAAATGAACTGATATCGGCTACAACGGAGGCGGTCCTGGGGCGGAATTCAGCCGCCAGAGCCAGAGGATCTGATTTTTCGATGATTTCTCCAGTATTCGTTATAAGGGAGTACTTGTACAGGTCACCGGGGGAGATATCTGGAATGAACAGCTCCCAGACCCCTGTAGAGCCTCTTGAGCGCATGGGATGGCGTCTCCTGTCCCAGTCACTCCAGGTGCCGATAACGCTTACTGAGGAAGCGTTAGGTGCCCATACGGAGAAAAGAACGCCATCTGTGTCTCCAGCGGTCCATACTCTTGCTCCAAACTTTTCGTAGAGCTGGTAGTGGTTCCCCTCGGCAAGAAGGTGCAGATCCAGCTCTCCCAGCTGTGGAAGGAAACTGTAGGGATCCTTTGTTTCCCAGGATGAATCATCCGTTCTGAAGACAAGTGTATAGGAAAAGGGTTCCGTCTCCGGCCTGGATGTCCAGACGAACAGCCCCGTATCCGTAACTCTGTTCATCTTGAGCGGTCTTCTGTTCTCTATTCTGATTGAGGCTTCCACAGCTGCGGGGCAGAACGTTCTCACCTCGATCCTGTTGCCGTTTGCAGGGCCCAGGGGGTGCATTCCGAGGAGCATGAAAGGGTCGGTAAGGACAGCGTTCTCAATGCTCGAGATCTCTGCGTCCGTCAGAGTCGTTTTCTTTTTCACTACAGGATGATAATCATTCCCAGGCCGAGGAGCAGAAGGTAACCAAGGGAATCTGTGAAGGCTGTGAGAAGGATGTTGCTTCCAAGGGCGGGATCCCTTCCAATGGCTTTAAGCACCAGCGGGATGGCTGCTCCAAGCAGACCTGCAAGGCCCATGTTGCCCACTATGGCAAAGAAGATGACAAGACCAAGCAGAAGGGGGTCTGTGCTGCCGGGGAAGAGGATGGCCACCGTAGATGCAAC
>JAUVUL010000193.1 GCA_030600975.1 Candidatus Aegiribacteria sp. | reverse complement strand
TGACTCGACAGAGTTATTTGTGGTATCGTCGCTTCAGGTGGTGAAATCAAGGAATACCGGGACAGGTGTGCAATTCTGAGATCAGATCCTGTTATGACGGGAAATCCAGTTTTCTATTTTCGATTGGAAGAGTTAAATGACCGGAAAGCGGAATCGAATGTGGGTCACAAAACCAGCAGTGCTGTTAACTGTTCTCGCGGTGATATTGGCAGCGGGTTTTCTGGGATACAGGTACAGGGGTGCAATCCGATTCAAGATGCTCGATATCCTTCATTCTTTCGATGATGCTCCAGAGACCCCCGATTCCTTGGTATGGATGGACGACATGCCTCCAGGTCTATGGTGGCCTGCCAGGGATATCGGTCAGGAACGGGAACTGACGCCAGAACAGCAGGAAATCGTGGACAATATAGAATCCCTGGGCTACCTTTCCGGTTACCAGGATGCCCCATACCTGAATGGAGTTATCCAGCACCAGCCTGATAAAGCAGTTCAGGGATACAATATAATTACTTCCGGGCATGGCCCCGGTGTAATAATGATCGATATGGATGGGAACGAGATTCATGAGTGGTACACACCGGAGATTTCCATTTACAGTACATGGCCGGACGCCCAGGACAAGACCATCACCGTTGATTACTGGCGACGTACATATCTGTATGAGAATGGTGATCTTATAGTATTGATAGATGGTGGCGGAGTAGTGAAGGTGGACAAGAATTCCAATGTAATATGGACCAGCGAGTTCAACGGGGCTCATCATGATATCTACGTAAATGAGAACACCGGACTTATATATGTAATAGGTCGCAATATTCATATCAACCCGAAGTACAATACCGAAGAGCTTCTTGTGGAAGACTACGTGTGCATTCTGGATTCATTGGGGAATGAAATTGAAACCATACCCATACTTGATGCTATTGAAAACTCACCATATGCACCTCTTCTTCAGAGAATATCCACTTCCGGAGATGTTCTACATACCAATACTATTGAACTGATAGAGGAGGGTCAGCTTCCAGAAGGATACAACGGTCCACTAAAGGAGAACTCCTTGATTCTGTCGTTCCGAACAATCAACCTGGTGTGTGCCCTGGACCTTGAGGAAAGAACGGTTTATTGGGCTGAATCTGACCTCTGGCACATGCAGCACCAGCCCACATTGCTGGAAAACGGCAACATGCTGGTATTTGATAACCAGGGGTATGGCGAAAGATCCACGGTTCTCGAGTTCTCTCCTGAAACCCGCGAAGTGGTCTGGTTCTACAGAGGAACGGAAGAGAGCCCCTTCTATACAGTGGGATGCGGATCATGCCAGAGACTACCCGGTGGAAACACGTTGATCATTGAGTCAGTGCCCGGACGGGCTTTCGAGGTTACTCCTGAGAAGGAGATAGTATGGGAGTTCTACAATCCCCATAGAGCAGGTGAACACAATGAACTGATAGCTACTCTGTTCGATGTGGTGAGAATCCCGGAGGATTTCCCAATGGACTGGCTGGATGACTGACTCTATCCAGAGGATATTACCTGTAATCCGATCATCCTTATCCAGCATTCATCAAATGGCGGAAGATCCAGTTTCCTGATTTCAGGAACAGTGGTTTGAAGTACTCCGACGACAGTCATGTGAAGTCAGCCTAATAACATCAATCAGCTTTTGAGCGTACCTCCAGGCGCCTTAAACGCTGGAGCAGTATGGCCACGGTCAGATAGGCCAACCCCACCAGCAGGAACATGTATCTGTATCCCAGCATAACCGGTATTACCAGAGAAACGACTATTCCGATAATGGAGAAAGTGATGTCGGTACCGTATGCCAGGATCACGTGCGCCTCACTTCTGGCAGAAGTTATCTGCAGGAGCTTGGGGAAGAAGGCACCCAATATGATTCCCACGGGAAGAAAGAGGGAAAAGGTCAGGAGTATCCTCGGGATCAGAGCCAACTGTGGAAGTATTGAGAATGTATCAACATCGAAGAGAGCTACTATCGGCACGATAAGCAAAGCACAAACCGAAAGCACCGTCATCCCCTTCCATCCTATACCCCTGGTTCCCATGAGGACGCTTATCACGCCGGCCCCTGAGAGAAGTGCGGTTATGATCACTGTTCCGGCCAGATAGGGGGCGCCGAAAATAGGGATTACCCTTTGTATAAGAAGGGTACTCATGGCCATGAAACCGAAACCGGTGCACACGGCATAGAGGATTTCCGAACTCATGAAAGTACGGTCGAGTCCTTGAAGCGCTCCCTTGCGGCGAGCCCTGGAAAAGAGAAGAGAAATAGGAATCACCGCAGATAGTGCAAGAAACAGGGTAGCAAGTATGAGTGGAGACGGTGGAGTTTTGCCGGCGATGTAGAAGAACGGTCTGTCGTTGGTTGTTGTCTCGGTGGTGGAGGCGAACTGAACGAATTCCTCATTGTCCGTAAGAACGATATCCACATAAACGGCGCTGGTCAGAAGACTGTCAAACCTTTCCCTGTCAAGTCCGTTGTTGTCATAAATCAGGAAAAGGCCTCCGCTTATGTACTCGCTTGCGGTGGCGATGGCGAAGTTCTCCAGGGGAACACCTATTTCCAGAAGGTTCCGGAAAAGATGGACTGCAACTGTGGGAAACGACCTGTTCATGATGTCACTGCCGTACTGATTCATCCCCGAGGCCAGTCCGATAACCAGGCAACCATCATCAGATAAGCTTGAGATGGCAGTTTCCAGGCCTTCTGTTGTGTAGAGGTAATTCTCCGCCTTGACCAGGCTCTGGGCAGCTGAGGTTATGAAAGTATCGGTAAGGGGGAAGAGAATATATGAATAAGGACCTGGATGGCTCTTCAAGTAAGCCAATCCCTCATAAGAGAGATAGGTAACATCTGGTGAGTGGAGGAAGTGGTCGGGTCCTATATGTGAAGTGGCGAACTCCACCACCATGGGATCCAGTTCCACCGCTGTGATGGTATCCGACATTGTAAGTAGAAGCGGTATCTGCCCTCCGCACCCGGCACCTATTATCAACGTGTTCTCCGACTGTTCCGGGTAAAGGAAGAGGCTTGCAGGACGGAAAGGACTGTTTTCCTTCATGAGTGCAGTTGTGGTGACGTTGTCGTAGGTGACCATGTATGCGCTGTCCGACTCGAAGTAATTGAGCTTCCTGTAGGGGGACCACCCGATATAGTTCATGCTGTACTTACTGGTGAGGAAGCCCTTGAAGTTGTCAATGGTTCGATCGACAAGACTGTTGTACTCTCGTGGAAATGCACTTCTGAGGAGGTCATAGGTCCTCACCGATGGTATCAGGGCTATATAGACTGCCGAGAACAGAACAAGAGGGATAAGCACTCTGGGCATTATCTTTCTACTCTGCCCTTCCGGTCTGAACATCACCATCACCAGACCCAGCGCAGCAAGAACGGGAACGAAATAAAGAACCAATGGATCGGCAAGCCCCATCATAATCACAGGCAGGATGCCCCCCACTGCAGAACCCGAGATATCGAATGTCCAGGTCATAACAGTTTTGTTTTTCCGGGAGGCTGACACAAAGATCTGACCTATCAAGTAGCCGAACAAGCAGTAAACAAGCACTATCGCAGGATATATTACGTACATGCTACCCATGATAAGCTCAAAAAAACGTCCTAATGCAAGGAACTGAAGCAACACCAGCGATACAAGGATGACGAAGAGCAGCAGAAGTACAAGAAACGAGGGAAGGTACGGTGAGAGCCTGTTCAGCCAGGCAACTTTCTTAAGCCGGTGATCCTTTCGCCCTGATGAAAGCAGTATGAAGTTGCCCAGCCCCAACCCGAGGATTGCTCCGGCATAGACAAGGAAAGAAGCAAGGGAAAATCCAATACGTATTCCAGAGAGAATCTTCACCAGAATCAGCTCGCTGAAGATTATGGAGAACGAGGCCAGAAAAATGGCCAGATGTGTGTTGAACCTCTCTTTCAATATCATACGATTTACGCTTACCTTTCATAAATGATTCAAGAGAGGTTTTCGGTGCAGTATAATACCGATAGGAATTTGTATTCATAGGTATCAGCAATACTGTTCTGAAGAACGCTCCCCGCTATCTGTCCAGCCGTGATTTCCTGTATGGAGCAACAATACTGATGAACATATACCACTGTCAAAGCCCGAAGAATACTGTTCTGCCGAGCGATATCTAAGCCTTTATTTGAGAGCAGAGAGCGTACATTGCCAATGATGCAGGATGATCGATTTCCGGTTTTCCTCAATTCCTATACCTTGATTGACAATACTGACTTTGTGCAGTCAATAAGTTGAAGTTCAGAATGATCCTCATTCCAACTCCGAATCATTAACTTTGTTTGAGAATTGACCTAGTCCGCATATTTCACCAGCTTTTGTTTCGAAGCGTCGTAGACAGTTGTGGATACAAGGCTTGCGAGTGCAGACTCCGCAGGCGTACTTCTACAGTACGTCGAGGACGGATGTGCGAGTATGACGCGGCTGTATACGTCGCTGCAGTAAAATGCTGGTGAGATTTGCGGACTAGATGTATATTGCACCTTATTCGTTCATATACCTGATTCGAACACAGTTTCATAGAGGAAATAGCCAGATATGAAGAGTGGTAGCAGAAGACCAGGAGTCTATATCATTTCCGGGATCATTGTACTGATTGTACTGGCATTTGCCGGTTACAGGTATCGGGGGCTTATCAGGCTCAAGATGCTCAGCATACTGCATTCTTTCGACGATCTTCCTGAAACAATTAATGAAGAAAAGCCAGAGATGCCACCCGGTGCCTGGGGTCTGGCAAGGACGAATGTCCCCATAGACGACGATATGACTGACATCGAAAGGGAACAGCTCGAGTTGCTCCGATCCCTCGGTTACCTGTCCGGTTACGAGGAAGTTCCCGTCGAGATGGGCGTTGTCGTTCACGACACAGCGAGGACATATCCGGGTTA
>JAUVUL010000044.1 GCA_030600975.1 Candidatus Aegiribacteria sp. | reverse complement strand
TCTGCCAGATAGTCGTTCAGCAGGCAGGGCTGCAACGGGCCGATGCAAAAGAACAGATCACGATCCTCGACGCTTCCTTGCAGATGGCGACCTTCCTTTTGGTAGAGATAACGACCTGGTTTATGTTTGAGCAAGACCTCTGCGAGAAGCGACAACGTAGTGAATTGTCTTTGGAGACGTTAAAGCAGATGATGTTGGGAGCGCAACGTCAGGTCTACGGCGATGCGCTTGACCCGAACGCGCTCCACCGTGGTAACATATCTTGTGCCGGGCAGGGGTCTTTCCTTTATCTGTCATACCCCTGACGGAGAACCTATGCGGTTCGATTTGAACGATACAAGCAGGTAGGCATAAGAACTCCTGTTGTTGACACATTCTATTTCAGTCGGTATTCATCAGTTCCCGCAGAATTAGTATATTCTGCCTGATTTGCACTGGATTACTAAATCACAGCATGGCAGGTAAAGATACCAGCCGCATTTTCTCGGTATGTCAAGGTTTTCTGACATCTGATGAATGTTCCTCGGAGGTTATGATATATGACTAAGGTCGCCAAATGGCGTAACTGGACTTCAATAGCTCTGTTTGTAGTGTCAATCTTTATGGTCTGGCCGACGCTGCGATGGTATACACTGCCTGCCTGTGAAAGGGACCGGGCGGAGGCCAGCGTTCAGCCCGATACGGATAATCCTCATCTCAGAGCAGTACTTGACAGTCTGCAGATACAGGGTGGCGAGACCCTTCTGGAGGAATACAGAGAACTATACCGGATCAGTGAAGGAACCATAAAGCTTGGACTTGACCTCCAGGGAGGCATGTATCTGTCCTACATGGTAATACCGACTCCTGGCCTGGACGAGGAAGAAGCTATCGATCAGGCACTGGAGGTTATCAGGAACAGGATAAACGAGTTCGGTGTATCCGAACCTTCCATTACACGGCAGGGCAGCGACAGGATAGTAGTACAGCTGCCGGGAGTGCGTGATCCTGAAAGAGCAAGGGCAATTGTAGAACGACAGGCAATGCTGGAGTTCAAGATCATAGCATACCCTACCGATGAACACCCGACTGTATCCAGCGCCCCCGTTTTAAGGGAAGTAGATAACCTCCTAACCGGCAATGATTTAGAAGAGCCGGTCTCACTAGACAGCCTTCTGGGAGAATCTTCCGATGCTATTGATATTGCTGAGCTATCCCTTCCGGACCCCGATTCAGCAGTTCAGTTCGACTCGCAGGAAGGTTTAACTCTTCCTCAACCGGGAACCGGGGGCGAGGGCTTACCAGAAGAAATATCGCTTCCGGAGTTGGAACGCCCTGGAAGTCTTGCAAGTCTCATAGAGCTGGCGCCCGAGGAAATAGCCAGAAGCTCGAGAGGAATATCACCCGGAGACTGGATCGTCTATACCGGTGATGAAATGGATCAGCTCAATGACATCATCAACCGGCCTGATGTGGACTCTATCATGGCCGGGGCCAATCTCTGCTTTACTTTCGGCAGGCTGGAAGAGACTCCGCAGGGGTCACTCAGGGCTCTGTATATTCTTCCCCGTGACATGACCCGGGGTTGGGAACGCCAGGTTGATCAGGTAAGGGAGGAATACCTTCTCACGGGAGCGAACCTTACCGATGTCAGAATCCGCATGGGAAGCTCTCAGTCACTTACGAGAAATCCCTATCTCATTCTGGAATTTGATTCGGATGGAAGCCGGAACTGGGAGGAGATTACAGGGAACAATGTCGATAAGCGGGTGGCTATTGTTCTTGACGGTACTGTATACTCCGCTGCGACCATTCGCGAGCGTATATCCGGATCCGGAACAAGGTTATCAGGTGGATTTACAACCGAAGAAGCAAGGGACCTTAGACTGATTCTGAAGGCTGGTTCCCTGCCTGCGGAGCTTGTAATCGCCGAAGAACAGACCATAGGGCCAAGCCTGGGTCAGCAATCCATTAACAGGGGCATGATGGCGGGGATAATCGCTTTATGCCTTGTAGCTGCTTTCATTATTATCTATTACGGAACCGGTGGTATCGTAGCCATTATGGCCCTGCTCTTCGATATGCTTATCATCATGGCCGTTCTGAGTTTTCCGGGTCCCCTGGCACAGATTGGGATGAAAGGTCTTAACGCAACCCTTACACTGCCAGGAATAGCGGGTATCATTCTGACCATCGGTATGGCAGTTGATGCCAGTGTTCTCATATACGAGAGAATCAGGGAGGAAAAGAAGTCCGGCAAGGGTATAAGAGCGGCTGTAAGGGCAGGATATTCCAGAGCCTTCGTTACTATCCTCGACGCCAACCTCACCACTCTGATCGTGGCCCTGGTGCTGTACAAATTCGGAACCGGTCCCATAAAGGGATTCGCTGTTACCCTCTCAATAGGTATTTCGGCCAGTATGTTCTGTTCCCTCGTCTTCTCAAGGGCCTTTATAGAACTCCTTCTCAAGAGCAAGAAAAAGAAGGACCTCAGTTTCGGTAAATGGTCCATTCTGGGAGACAGGCATTTCTCTTTTGTGGAAATGCGTAAGAAGACATATATCATTTCCACCGTAGTTATTCTCATAGGAGTAGGCGCATTCTTTATCAACGGCGGCCTTGACCTCTCAATCGACTTTACGGGGGGTCTTGAAACTAATGTGGTCAGCGGCACCGTCACCACTACAGCGGAACTGCGAGACGCTCTGGAGAATGATGGTCTTCAGGATGTTCAGGTCCAGAAACTTATGGATTACACGGGGGATGGAGCCGCCGCATTCATTGTACGGACTTCTGAAATCGATAAAGATGTTGTCTACTCCGCCCTTCAGGAAAACGGATGTATCCCCATGGAGCTGGAAGCTGATACCGAAGGGCTTTCCTTCATCAAGCAAATCGGCCCGAGGGTTGGCGAAGAACTCAAGTCAAAGGCTCTCAATGCCATCTTCATGGCCATGATATTCATAATTTTCTATGTCTGGTATCGGTTTCAGTTCAAGTGGGGGATAGCTGCAGTGGTAGCTCTGGCCCACGACACTATTATAACCGTAGGTCTCCTGGCGCTGATAAGGCTTGATATATCACTTACCATCATCGCAGCGATTCTGACGATAGTGGGTTATTCCATCAATGACACCATAGTCGTTTTCGACAGGATCCGCGAGGACAGGAGGCTCAGGAAGGGTAAGACCCTGGCAGAGACGGTTAACATCTCCATAAACGAAGTGTTGAGCAGAACGGTAGTAACATCTCTTACTACGTTCATGGCCGCCTTCATACTCTTCATGATATCGGGAGGAGTGCTGTCACGCTTCGCCCTTACACTCATGATCGGGATAATTGTCGGAACCTACTCTTCCATCTTCATTGCAAGCCCGATACTTGTCGACTGGCATGCGAAACTGAAGAAGAAGTAAAATACAGGGACCATGATACAGTCAGGCGGAACGGACCGAAAACCGTTCCGCCTGTCGTTTATACGGTGTTTTTAATACGATTCCAGTTCCACAACAGCTTCTGCACCGCCAAGCTCTTCGCTTGAACCGAACAGGAGTTTTCCTCTGTGGAGGGAGATTATCCTTCTTGCTATGGCCAGCCCCAGCCCGGTTCCTTTACTTGAGTGCCCCTTGGTGAAAGGCTCTCCAAGCCTGTCGATGATCTTGGAATCATAGCCTGTACCGTCGTCAGCAACCGAGATCCGAACTCCGCCGGTGGATTTGCTCCCGGAGATATCAACGATCACTTTCGATTCGGCGTAATTCACAGCGTTGCGCACCAGGTTACCCATGGCCCTGCCGAGAAGAGAGATGTTTCCTTTGCATCTCCCACTGCCCCGAAGCAGGATCTCTACATCATCCCTGGCCCAGGATTCAGCCCGAACTATTTCCCTGCAGACCACTTCAAGATCTATCTGTTCAAGATTTACACTACCTTCTCTTCTGAGTTTGTTGAAATCCAGAAGTTCCGTGATAAGACTGTCCAGAGCAATGAGGTCTTTCTCCATTCTATCGATCTTCGAAAGGTTTCCCTCCAGGGAATCCTCTTTAATGAGTTCAAGAGCCAGTCTCATGCGGGCCATAGGTGTGCGCAGTTCATGTGCAACGATTCCAAGAAGTTCCTGATGTGATTCGACGAGGGATTTTATCTGTTCAGCCATTATATTGAACGTTCTGCCAACATCATCTAAAAGATCTCCCTTTTTCTTAACCTGGATTTTTATTCCAAGGCTTCCTGAACCTATTTCCGAAGCGGCCCACTGAAGTTTTGCAAGCCTCTTTCTCACCGGCCAGAGGGCTATGAAAAGAACCAGTCCTTCCATTACAAGCAATATCAGCACTATCAGCCAGAAGCTCTTTCTCCAGAAGCCGCCTGCACCTCCACGAGGACCTCCCGAAATGTCTATTCTCAGGGGGTAATCCCAGGGCAGCCCGGGAAGAGTAAAGAACCCTTCCTGTGGAGGCATACGACCGGGATGGCCGACGTTGGGATACACCCTTACTTCAAGATCCATTGACTCGGCAACAGCGACAATGGAATCCCTATCAGGAGGAGGTTGCGATGCAAGCAGCCAGTCCCTGAATTCCTCAACACTGGCTCTGTATGCGTTTAACTGTGCCGGAATGATCTTTACTATAGCCAGGACCGAGATGACAAGGGTCATGACAACGCAGATGGCCAGGGGCAGGTAGATCTTAAGGAATAGTTTTCTCATCAGGATTCCTCCGGCATGACCATCAGGTATCCAACTCCCCGCACCGTCTTAATGAGTTCTCCTGAAGAGGAGTCTCCAAGCTTCCTGCGGAGGCGGGAAATAATCACATCCACTGTTCTGTCAAACGAATGAAAACTGATCCCTCTCAGCTCTTCAACAAGCCGGCTCCTCTCCTGCACCCTTCCCGCCCTTCTCGCTAGAAGAACAAGTAGATCGAACTCGGTTGTTGTCAGTTCAACGGGATTCCCGTTCAGAGTAACTTCCCTGGAAGGTACATTGATATGGAGATTTCCCCTTCGTATGATTTCTGCCCTGTCATCTGCGGACCCCCTTCTGAGCAGGGCTCTGATCCTCGCCAGCAGGACTCTGGGAGTCACCGGTTTTCCTACGTAATCGTCCGCGCCGACCTCCAGCCCGACAACAATGTCAGCGTCATCCTTCATAGCCGTAAGCATGAGAATAGGTCCTCTCCAGGAAGCCCTGAGTTCCCTGCAGATATCAAGACCGCTGGCATCCGGAAGCATAAGGTCCAGTATCACAAGATCAGGGTTAGTCTCCAGAACTGTCTCAATTGCTCTGGAACCTTTGTAAAGAAGACTGACTATGAATCCGTGTCGCTGGAGGTATTCCTGCAGGAGGGAAGCAAGGGATTCATCATCTTCCACAATCAGGAGCTTATGGTTGCTGCACAAAGAAAACCTTTCGATTATTGACAGACACAAAACTTATTCTATTCTATTGTGAAACAGTGAACATGCCAATTACGAAAAAGAAGGACAGTCAATATGCTTATAATGCTTGTAATAGTTGCTCTTTCCCTTACAGGTTCCGAACAGGCTGAGCCGGAGTACATTCTTGAATATCCTGGAATAGCGTTCGGCTGGCTCCCTGATGAAATGAACCCGCCTGTTGAAGGAACGCTAACCGATGAAGCCGGCGTCATAACAAGCGGTCCAAACTCAACCGGGACTGAATATCAGCTGCATTACTGGAAGGAAGACCTTGAGTCCAACACCAGAAAGGACGAATGGCTCACCACAAGATTCAGTAACATAATCTCACCTGACATTTTTCCATCCCTTCTGATTGGTGACCCTGAATGGATTGAAGGAAGTACTATCTCTCCCTCCTGGGAAACCCGTTCCATAGGTCTTGTACCGGTGATGAATTTCAACATGATAAACGACAGAGGAGACATTCTCAGCAAGGGAGTGGCCTGCGCAATTTTTACCGAGGATCACTCGATACTCTTTTACATGATTATACCAACCACCGCCTCCACTGATGTGAGAACGGGGTTTGATTACATAATTTCACAAATGTACCTGGTAGGGGAGTAATTACTTTCTCTTCAATCCTATACTGTAAAGGAATCTGCTCAGTATAAGGACAGCTGTTGAGTGTAAGATAAGAATTCCTGCCTGAATAAGGCCCTGTGGATACTGAAGCCCCAGGGTCATTATTCTTCCAACAGGAGGAATGACAGCGTAAATCCATTCCGGCAGTCTGGCGATCGGAAGTCCGGTCAGGAACCCAAGGAGCAGCAGGGTGGTGAAGAACATAGATCCTGCGATTCCAGTTGTGAGTATTCCCAGAAACGCTCCCATGGATACAGCCCACACCACAGGTATATATGATTCGGCGATAATCTGAAAAATATTGAATCTTCCGGGTTCAGGAAGAGCAGCCACCACTGCTCCGGTTGTGAGTATGAAAATAACGGATACAACTGATAGTACCGCAAGATAGGGTCCCCAGAATCCCGAGGATCTGTTGACGGGAAGAGCAAGGGAGTTTCTGAACCAGCTGGATTCCCACATTCCCGAAAAGAACATACAGGATTTGATTCCAGCGATTAGCGTAAGGAGAAGAGAACCGTTCCAGATGGCAAGTACGGTTCTCTGTTCAAGAGTGAAAATTCCTGTTATGCCGTGAGCGGACAGGTACGATTCCGCGTACACCATGAAAGCCAGCATGGGCGGAAGAAGAAGATATGGGCCAACCCACTTCGTCTTGAGAAGAAGAATAATACTTTCCCTGAAATAATAGGTATTCCGGCCCTTCATGGGAGGTTCACCACCCTGTCCGCTCTCTTTACCAGTGGGGACTTATTCTGTACCAGAACCAGAACAGAAGTCTTCTCAAGCATAGAAACTATGATTTCAAGCGCTGAGCTGACCATCAACGATGACAAATTGGCCATAGGTTCGTCCAGAACTGCTACAAAAGGGCTTGTTAGGGCAAGGGGAGCCAGCGAAAGCATCTGAAGCTGAGAGCGGTTCATTTGACCAGGGATCTGAGCTGCAGCATCCGTAAGCTCCATCTCCTCACACCAGACTGCAACATCCCTTTGAATCGATCCTACGGGAACCCCGAGAATAAGAGCAATCCTGCGCTCAAGCTGGTTCTTGACGGCTAGATCCGGTGCGAAATTACTGTTCTGAAAGATAAAGACAGCCTTCTCCCTTGCTCTCAAGGAAGCGGGTCTGGCGCCCATAATCCTTATGGAACCACTGCCGGTAGACCTGATACCTGCAATGGATTTGATTAGATTACTCTTACCGCTTCCCGGTCCGCCCACAAGGGCTATAAGCTCACCGCTGTCCGCTTCGACGGAGAAGTAAGTTATCCTGGGAGGATCGGAGTAACCGCCAATGGAAATATATGGAGGCATATGTTCCTTTCAATAATCTGCCAAGATGGATAAATACCCCATGAAGGCAATTGCGGCCACCCTCATGCTAACTTTGATAATTGCAGGCTGTGCTGAAAAGGAAAGATACGCTGAACGTTATCTCGACTCGATCAGCCTTGTGCTTCACATGGACAGACCCGCGGAAGTCGCCGGGTTTCTCAGGCAGGGGGCATCTCCCTGTCATACTGTTGAATATCCCGACCTGTCCGGGATCAGCCGATTGTCATTCACCTGCAACCCCGAAGATTCAACTGAATTCCTTGAACAAATGTCCCATTCGGTAATTCCATTTGAAGTATCAGCAGCTGTGTACGACGACACTCCCTCCATTAAGTACTGGCAGGAGGGAATTACCTGGCAGCCTGGATATCATTGGATTGTTAATGGAGATAGTTGTTTTTTTGCGGCTACGGTTATCGTAAGCAACTCTACTGGCAGGGAATGGTTCTCACAGAAAACAGTTTTGAAAGATCTTCCAGGAAACCCCGTCTGCATGGTTTCTGACACGCTGATAATCAGGAACGGAGACATGGAACTGGGATGGTGGAACGCACGGGGCCCCGCTCTTCCCCTTACACTGAGATACGGATGGCCTGTGAATTCCCAGTGGAATCAGCTTGTACCCTGCATCGTTCCGCATGCGGGTGAATTGATAACAGGGATACATGAATGGCCCCTCAGAACGGGAGACACACTCTGGATTCAGCCTGAAATGGAAATAGAGATCGTTGAAACCGTTCATCAGAACACAACCGGGTACGAGTGTACTCTCATGATCTACAATCAGACAGAAGAGTATACTGAAATAAGAATATCACATCCTGACAAAACTCCGCGGGGCGCGCTGTTTCAGCGTCAGGAGAACTTCCAGTCATTTCTCGGTCTGCAGCCCGGAGATGTAGTAATCCTTGAATACAGAATACTTTACAACTGATCATCTTGACCGGAGGGCATTTGATTGGTTAGTATACCGATCCAACCCATGGAAATAGGTGCGCCCGTAGCTCAATTGGATAGAGCGTCTGGCTACGGACCAGAAGG
>JAUVUL010000303.1 GCA_030600975.1 Candidatus Aegiribacteria sp. | reverse complement strand
TTTCTTTGTATATTGCTTCTGCGCCCACCGTGATCACCACACTTTCCCAACACGACGATCTTTCGTTCTATGCATCTGTATGCGTCGCTTCGAATCACACGCTGGTGATCTATGCGGGTTAGTCGTGTTCGTTCCTGTTGCGATTACCGGAGCACAATGGTCGCGCACCCCAGCCAGGGATATACGGTATTCCAGCCAGAACACTGATGAATCTGCTTATCGCTTCCACTCTATACGACCACCACCGGGCAATAGATTTCTTTGTACCTAAGTTCGGCTGGATGAGGATGGATCCATCACTGACATACTACCCTTACCCCCCCTATTGGGAAGCAGTCACCATGGTATGCAATCCTGAGGACGAGTTCCCGATATGGTTCCTGCCAGGCTGCGAGGCCTTGAGGAAGAACTCTTCAGACCGGTTCCCCACCAGCACTGGGTATGGAGCATCCCGAAGATTCTCAGGCTGCATTTCCTGCATCACAGGAATCTTCTGCCGAAGCTCTGCAGATGTGCCTGGGACTCGATCACCATGTTTCTTCACGAAGCCTTTGATCGCAAAGGAGCTTGTAGATAGCATGCGGTCCTGGAAGCACAGCGGCTTCAACGGATAACAGCGTCAGAATCAGCAATAAAATATTCTGAAAAGTCATGACATGAAGCCCTTTACGCCGGGAACCTGATTTGGTATTCTTTTGTTTCGTAGATACAGTAAGCTCTTCCAGCACCATATTTCTAGTATTACACACTTTTCAATGAAAGGAAAAGGCATGAAATCCCTGTTATACACAATGCTTCTTGTTTCCGGAGCTGTCCTTGCGTCGGGGCTTACAACCCTGGAATCGTCGGCAGATGATATTGTTTTTGAGCTTTCCGCTTCACAGCCTGTGTTCAGAACCCTGAATATCAGGGGAGACAACTACTCCGCCGTTGCCATTGAAGGCGCCGAGAATGTCAGCGAATTCTCGTATCCCAGGATGCCGGTATACCGCGCCTGGCTGGAAATTCCTGTCGGAGCGACGGTTGAAGTTACCATTTCCGATGAAATCATTCATGATATCAGCGGTCCCGCATGGCCAATTAATCCGGGAATACAGTCCGCCACGAAAATCGAACCACGCGAAAACTTCGTCATGGAACTCAACAATGAGGTTTACTGCTCAGGAATCCCCTACCCTCAGGAATGGGTAAGGATTACCTATGCAGGCCAGATGCGCGGTCGTAACCTTGCTCTCGTTGAAGTTCTTCCCCTTCGCTGGGATCCTTCCGATAACAGATGCAACCTGCTTTCCGAAGCCACCATCTCACTTTCATTCGAAGGAGGAGACCATGGCAGATCCTTTGCAGACGCCAGCAGGTATTACGCACCCCCCTTCGAACAAATGCTTTCCTCCATGGTGATCAATTACGGAACGTTCGAGGGCGGCTGCGACACTCCTCCGGCTCCGTACCTCATAGTCGGACATTCCGATTTCGTTACCACCGGCATGGATGATTTCGTCACCTGGAAGGAAAGCCTGGGTTTTGATGTAACCATGGTTGACCTCAGCGTGACGGGCAGTACAGCACCCGAGATAGAGGACTATATTCTTGACGCAATCGAGAACTGGCCTGATCCTCCTCAGTTCGTACTCCTTGTCGGTGATACGGGGTACCTTCCCGGAAATTCAGCAACAACATACGGCGGCGTGACCGACCTTTACTACGTAACCCTGGATGACGGCGATTATTTCCCCGATGCCTTCATCGGCAGATTCTCCGTCACAACCACCGCTGAAGCCATGCTTATGGCCGACAGGGTCATTGATTACGAGCAGAATGTGAGCGGCTCAACACCGTGGGTACAGAATACATGCTGGATAGCAAGCAATGATCGCTACGACGTATCTGAGGGAACACACAATTACTGCATAGACAACTATTTAGCACCTCTTGGCTACACCTACGACAAGATCTACCCCCATTCAGGCGGCACCGCCGCTCAGGCCGTGACCTCCATCAACGGCGGTGTGTCAATGCTCACATTCTCCGGGCACGGAAGTCAGACAAGCTGGGGTGATATGTCATTCGGACAGGGCAGTTTCAACCAGCTTACAAACGGCAGCATGCTCCCCGGCGTCATTTCCCACTCATGCTTAACGGGTAATTACGCATACGGCAGCGGTTCTGCGTGGTGCGAGACCTGGACGAGAACACCGGACAGAGGCGGTCTCTGGTTCTGGGGCTCCGTGACGTCCTCCTTATGGGATGAGGACGATATCCAGGAAAAAGTGGAATTCGAATGGTTCCTTGACCAGGACGTATACTATGCCATGGGTTTCCTTACCGGAGGAAAGCTGGGCGTATACACCGCGTATAGTGGCACAGGCTATTCGAAGTACTACTACGAGACCTACAACCTCATGGGAGATCCTTCGGTACAGATGGCCGTCTGGGGAATAACCGGAGTGGAAGAACAGTCAGGGGGATTTGTTCAGAACAACACCGCCATTCTGGTCAGCAATCCGGTAAGATCCGCGGCGGTTGTCACCCTAAACGGAAACGGCCCCGCTGAACTCAACATCTTCGATCTTACAGGTCGCCTTGTTGCAACTCCCTATCGTGGAGACCTCAACGGTTCCCATTCGCTCAGCTGGAACGTCAGTGATCTTGTGCCCGGAATGTACTTCCTCCGCCTTGAGCAGGGAGGCGAAGTATCAACAGCAAGGGTAATGGTCATCCGGTAAAAATTTGTCATTGACCACACGCGGAGTTCATTGTCTCCTCAGGACTGATGGAAGGTTGTGTGCCTGAGCGGCACCCGGCGTGCCAGGATCTGGACTGGACCGGATATTGACTATACTGGCTGTGGTGATGCGGATTACATTCCATGGCAGGACTGGGAGGCATAGTGCGTTCCAAGGTCGGACTTACCTTTCTTACCTTTAGGATTTCGGGCTGAACTAACTGAGATATTCGGTTGCCTCGTATTTTTCACATTGACCTGACAGAGTTACCAACAGTATCATCAGTGAAAGTAAAAAAAAGGATGAGAAGAAGAACATATGAAAATTGTCGGAACCGATCTCTAACTGCATATTAGTGTAAATCTAATTGTAGGTTTAAATGAAAAGGACAATCTTTCTGCTTGCTGCATCAGGACTAATTGTTTCCGCAACTGCAGGTTCGATCAGTATAGTAAACGATACTGGAGATTATGATATCTTGTATATTTACATATGTGTAAATTATGATGAATCTTGGGGAGATAACTGGTTGAATTCCGATGAAATTCTTTTAACCGGAGATTCGATTACTTTCAGTATTCCTGATAATGTATATAATATCCGACTGATCGATGAGGATAATGATGAATACATCAGATTCGGAGTAGATATCTACGGTTCCTACGTTTGGAATGTAACACTGGATGATCTTGGTGAACTGGATAATGATGGTTGTCCAAGCGGGGTGATTGTTCCCGGTGACTCTCCTGCAAAGCAACTGGAGAGATGTCCAGTTGGCTTATTAACAATTCGACCGACGATTTCTGGAATCGAGATAACCCACTAGCCCGGATCCATCACACCTAAGTGTTGAAAGAAGCTCCTAAATGTAGTATAATAGTTGTGTCACAACAACATACAAC
>JAUVUL010000053.1 GCA_030600975.1 Candidatus Aegiribacteria sp. | reverse complement strand
GTGTCCTGAGAACGATGGGATCTGCTGAATCACCTTTCATGCACATCTTTACTGCCTTGTCGTAATTATCGAGGGTCTCGGGGTACAGGCTCCTGTTAAGGTTATTCCTTCCAAGTCTAAAATGAACAGCAGCAAGCTCCCTGGGGTTTGAAGCCAGCTCCAGTGCCTGTTTAAGGTAGTTGTCCGCCTTATCAACTTCACCGGTAATTGAATACAGTGAACCCAGGTTGAGATGTATCGTGAAAGCCCTGGTAAACTTGGAATCTGCAGGGACCCTCTCAAGGAAGACTGTATACCACTGGATTGCATCCCGGTTGGCTCCCCTGTTAAAAGCCTGGTCTGCGGCAAGCAGGGCATAACGTGCGGCATGGACATCATCCTGGCTACGGGAGTAATGGTATGCAACCGTAGTAAGGAGTTCTTTCCTCCCTTTCTTGAAGAACTTCACAAAATAGGCTGCCATTCTCTGGTGGTAGGTTATTTTCAGTGAATCAGGAAGGTCGGCGGAAAGGTAATCCCGTGCAGCTCCATAAGTAAATCTGAAGTTGATACTGCTCTTTCCATCGATGAACTCCTCAATCAGTCCGGCTTTAATGCATTCATCCAGTCTTCGCGCTATTTCAACCTTATCGCGACCTGTCATGCCCTCAAGAAGCGCAAGTGTGAATTGATCAGGAGAGAGGGAGACAATCCTCAATAGTTCGCCGGCTTCTCTGCTTACAGCTGAAAGCTTCAGTGTAATTATCTGTCCAATACTGTCAGGTACTTCCAGATCATCAGGCAGGTTGTAGATCTTGTCTCCTGCTTTATCGCACGTTATGTATCCAGAATCCACACATGATGTAAGAAGTTCCCTGAGAAATAATGGATTTCCCCCCGACTGGGATATCAGAAAATCCTGAACTCCGGATGGTACATTGGGGTCCTTCAGGGAAAACAGTATCATGTTGCGTGTTTCTTCAACGGTCATCTTGCCAATCTCAAGGCTGAGAAGGGGCAGTGATGTTCTGATTGAAGACAGTTTCTTGAACGTCTCGACCGATGATTCGCTCCTTCTCAGAATACACAGGTAAAGGATGTTCGCATCGGGGGTATTCCTTGCCACAAATGACAGTATGGCAATATCCGGTTCGGTTACCCACTGAAGGTTATCCAGGATAATGGTAATCGGATGGATCGAGGATACAGCGGCAAGAAGAACTGAAATATCCCTGAATATCCTGAACCTGAGCCTCTCTTCACGGAAGTATATAGTTTCATCCATAACGGAAGCACACAGGTCAGGGAAAAGGTCGAGCGTGGCCGGGTGAACAGGCTCTACTGCCTTACGTACCGAGTTTAGTTCGCTGTCAGTGAGGTTGGACAGCACTTCCCTGACCGGTTCTATCAGAAGGGAGAAAGGCTGTGACTGTGTATACTCCATCACCGAATTTCTTACGACAAATGATTTCATGAAATCACAATAATTCAGCAATTCATTCACAAGTCTTGTCTTGCCTACACCGGCCTCTCCTGAAATAATGGCAAATCTGGTGGAATCGGTCACGGATTCTTCTAGGAGCTGCCTGAGTTTCTGTAGCTCCGGTCTCCGTCCCACAAGATGTGAAAAGTTGATATCAGGAGCTTTGGTTTCGGTAAGATCCTCAGTGAAGAAGAAGAATCTACCCCTGCCGGCTTCCTTCGCTTTGTACAGAGCCCTGTCTGCACGTGAGACAAGGTCCATGATAGAATCATCAGATTTTCTGCTCTGGCTTACGCCGATGGAAATGCTGATATGCAGAGCTGCAGAGAAACTGATCCGTTTGATTTCATAAATAAGTCTCTGGGCAAGATACAGTGCTCCTTCTTCACCTGTATCCGGCAGGATGACAGTAAACTCGTCACCGCCGAATCGCACCGCTGTATCTGATTCCTTCAGATTGACCTGTATGGTAAGAGCAGTTTGGCGAAGCACCTTGTCTCCGGTAAGATGGCCGTAGATGTCGTTTATCAGCTTGAAATGATCGACATCAATCATGAGAAGAGACCAATGACCCTCCCTTCTGATATATGCCTCATTAACATCATCAAGATAGGACCTGTCATTAAGACCAGTGAGGGCATCAATCCCCATGCTGCTGAAACTGTCAGTGTTATTCCTGTCCATACTGATTACTTACTAATTGAGAACGTCGCTGATGTCCAGTACCGAGTAATGATCTCTGCTGGATTCACCGATTCAGAATGGTTTATTTCAGTACACATACGCTGCCATCGCCGCGGTTGGTTACATAAACCGACTGTCCCGACGGTAGAATGCAGAGTCCCCTGGGACAGCAACCCACACCCAGAGTATCCACAGGAGTATTATCGGAGGTTCGTATCACATGTACATCGTTGCTTTCAACGTTACTCACGTACAGGTAATCACCTCTAGGGAGAATACATATTCCATCAGGGCTGACACCTGTACTGATGGTATCTGAAATGGAGTTTTCAGCTGTATTTATAACATAGATATTGTCACTGAATCTATTTGTAACATAGACGTAAGCACCTGACGGATGGGCGCACAGACTGAAAGGTACTGATCCGGCAGTTACAGTGTCAACCACAGAGTTGCGGGCGGTTTCTATCACAAAAACTCTACCTCCACCATCTCCGCCTCTGCAGGCTGCATACAGATACATTCCCGATGCCAGGGAACAGATTCCGTTGGCTCCCTCACACAATTCTATGGTATCCACAACCGTGTTATCCGAAGTTCGTATAACGGATACACTGGCACCGTACCAGTTGGTCACATAAACGTGATCACCTGAAGGAATGACGCATATTTCAACAGGACCATCTCCAACCTGAACCGTATCCACAACACTGTTGTCCAGGGTACGGATAATCCTTACTTCATCGGCATCAATGCATGCAACATAGATATATTCACCTGAGGGAAGTGAACAGATGCCCTTGGGACAATCCCCTACTGGAACTGTATCTACAACTGTGTTGTCCGAGGTTCTTACGACGGAAATATCATTACTTATTTCATTTGAAATATACACATAATCGCCACCTGGAAGGCAGCAGATTCTCCAGGGATTAACCCCCGCACTGATAGTTACATCCAATGAATCCGGATACGGCTCTTTCTGACTGCTGCAGCTGAGCGTCAGAAAAATCCCTGAAAGAAAGAAGAAAAAGCAGACTGTATAGAATCTGTGCATTTAGAGTACCAACCTGAGAATCAGAAGATACATGGATGTTTCAATCAGCTTCTTAAACCTCATTGCGAAGCTTGTGAACCGATACCTTCAATTCCCTTATAAGCCTGCGAATTTCGTAACGCTGTCTCAGTTCGCTGTCATCCGATAGAAGGCTGAGCGTCGCGTCAGCATGCTTAAGCCTGTCTGAAAGCATTCCTGCCAGAGTACACATAATCCGCATTCCCAGATCGGGATACTTCTTGTACAGTTCTGCGAAAGAATCCCTGCTTATAAAGAGAACCTCACCGGGGGAGACACAGGTTACCGTGGCCGATCTTATTCCGCTTTTGAAAAAGGCCATTTCACCAAACACATCACCTTCGACAAGTGCTGCAAGAACAAATTCTTCACCCTTGGAATCACTCACCACGAAACGACCACTCTTGATAATGAACAGGTCATTGCTGAAGGACCCCTGGTCGATTATTACTTCCTGTTCTTCCGCGTTACGTGAACTGCAGGCATCAACGAAATTCCCCTCTTCCAGGAAATTCACAGGTGCAAAGATACTATTATCACGATCCATAGAACTTTCCTTTCTTATCACGTATTCTCAAATTGTTCAAAGACAATCGGTGCTTCTATGCTGTAGTCTTCCGATTCAATTCTTTCTGACAATATCTCAACAAGGTTCTCCACAGCTTCAGATACTTCTACGGATAGACCTTCCTGGAAATGATCGGGAATATCGATGGTAACTCCCCAGATATTCCATTCTGGTTCATCATCCTGCCGAAGGCGGCACAGTTGCCTTATTACTGTGGGCAGATCCATGTTGTGAAGAGACGGTGCCCAGGCTCTTCTCATTCCTCTATTCTTTACAGCAACAAGCCTGCCGGCAGGTTTCCCTGCAACGGCATCCACGAAGATAAACCTCTTCGCGGAAGGTAGTATATCCCACAATTCCAGGGGATCGGTCTCGAGATTGTACAGATAGATATCCATCCTGTCAGGATACTTCTCCTTAAGCCTGCTCACAACGGCATTTCCGGCACCATCATCTCCTGCCAGAGTGTTGCCGACACCTATTATACCCAGCGGGTATACAATGTGTTGATCAGCTATCATTTTTTAACGAATACCTCAACATCGTACTTGCATTCCTTAATGCCGGGAGATGATTTAATAAGCTTCAGACGAGCATTTCCAAGCTTTCCAGCGTATCCTGCCAGGTAATTATAAAACAGTATACACAGGTCTCCCCCGAGCTCTATCCCCTCCTCTTTGCAAAGCTCACGGATAAAGCAATTCTTGACTTGCATGTTAAGTTTCGAGCCTCCATCGTAATCAGGTTTAATATTCCATGCCGGAGTGAATTGCTGCACTACAATATCAAGTGCTTCCTGGAAGGATTCGGGAATCCTGTACCTTGGAAGCTGTGTGGCAAGCGTTCTCCCGGCCATGGTGCCAACCGCGGGAAGACTTCCTCCAAGTGTCTGGCGGAATATCGAAGCTACCGCAAGCAGTCTTATACCCAGATCCTCAAGTGCTGCTTTTCTATGTTTGTTATCGGATGGTACAAGGGGAAGAGGTACATCAACTGCCAGTCTGGAAGCCAGTTTGAGATTCTCCTCATCATGGTAGTACTCTTCCGAATGTAAGATATCCTCGTGAGTAATCGCAGTGGCAGGGCATATTTCACTGCAGCTGAGACAACCGAAACACTCCTTTTCCCGGACAACTTCCGGTATCCGCTTTTCCTCGTTGAATTCGAAAACATCCGTAGGGCATTCATCGACGCAAAGTTCGCATCCTACGCATGCATCTTCATCTATTATTATCTTTATCATCATTTGCCCTCTCTTCTGAGTACTCTGAAGGTTCTGCCGTTTCTCCTGAGATCGATTTCCATGGGCATGCTGCCTGCCGTATGGGTAGCACAGGCAAGGCATGGGTCAAAACATCTGAGTGCGAATTCGGCGCCGTTCATCAGAATGTTATCATCACCTGATTGTTTGAAGTGCCTTGCAAGGGCAGTAATCGCGAAATCGATGGCATCGTAGTTGTTCTGTGTTGCGACGATAAGATTCGCACTGGTAATTTTGCCATCATCATCAGCTTCGTAATCATGAATCAGTATGCCTCTGGGAGCTTCTATTATACCTCTGAAACGGCCTCCCGCCGGAGAAGCATCGGTGATTATCGGCCCATCTCCCAGTTCCCCTCCGCAGATTTCAGTGATTCTCTCGGTACAATACGTCATCTCTATGAGTCTGGCTTCAAGATAATCGATTGCAGAGAGTCTTGGGCTGCCTCCGCTCCTGAAATTGGAAAGCAGTTTGTCGGCTTTAGGTGTTGAAAAACTGCTATTCACATTGAGCCTTGCAAGTGGACCGACGAAGTAATTCTTCTCCTCTTTTCCGGATTTAAGCCTGACTGACCTCATATAAGAGCCCTGCATTGGATGTTCAACCAGGTTGTCCGCGTAATCATCCACAGTAAAGGTTCTTTCTTCTTCTCCTGAAGGATCAAGAGCTTTACAGACATTCTGCATGTATGTTACCTTTCCGTTATCGGAAAGTGCTACAGAATGAAAGGGAATCTCTGCTATCTCTCTGAGATCTGAGATGTTATCCAGCTTCTTCCTGAGAACATCCGCGAGTTCCTTTACAAGGGAACCAGCTTCTACACTCCACAGCCCTATTTTTGTGGTTTCATCTGCATCCGGCCGGGAAGCCTGTCCTCCGGGTACGGATGTTACAGGGTGAACACCCCTGCCTCCAACTATCTCAACGATCTTCTGACCGATGCTTCTCAATCTAAGTACTTTTTTAACGATCTCCGGCGCCATGTTCAACAGGGAAAGAACATTACGGTCCGCAGGTTTAGCTCCGATTCCCACAAGAACATCAGGACCTGTGAGCACGAATGTGCTGAGCGCATGAGAATGAAGAATGTGGCCCAGATACATCAGTTCCCTGAGCAGCTTTGCATCGGATGGAATTTTTACTTTTAGACCGTTCTCTATAGCAGTCACAGATGCCAGGTGGTGCGCAGCAGGGCATACGCCGCATATCCGACCGGTTATAAGGGGAAGCTTGAAAAGCTCCATCCCCTCAAGCAGTTTCTCGAATCCTCTTATTTCAAGAACCTGCAAATGTCCGCTCGACACATTACCCGAATCGTTTATATCCAGAACTATCCTGGCGTGACCCTCTATTCTAGTTACCGGATCAACAATTACCTTTGTTTTCATAGTTCAACCTCTTAATCATACTTCGATTTAACTGTGGTTCAATTTAACGTCCACTCCCTGATCTCAACTGTGGGCTTTTTGTAGATTATCGGTGAAGAGAGAGCGTAAGAGTAGAATGTTTTCGCTTCTTTTTCCATATAATCCAGTATCTCACTGCGGTCTATTCCGGTGAGCATACTCATTCTTTTGGCGATCATGGTTCGAATATCCAGATGTGGTTCGGTAATGAGATCAATGGAGGGACCCGCACATCCAGCGCATGCGATTCCTTTGTTGGGACACTGCGCCTGGCATCGGTCAAGTGTTACCGACCCAAGGCAGATGACTCCCTGGCTCAGAAAGCATACATCTTCCTCAGGAGCGGCACTCATCCCACGCTGAAGCTTCACTCCTTCACGTTTCTCCATTCGCCGGTTGCAAGCGGAACAGACGGTTTTCATTGATATGGCAGGTACAGAAGCTCCCAGAAGAGTCTTTAACGCAACGGCAATGAAATATGGATGAGGAGGGCAGCCTGGAATGTAGAAATCTATATCTACAACTTCATTCAGAGGAATAACACTCTGTTCCAGCTCGGGTGCCCCTTCGGGAAACTTTCCATCACCTGACGCAGTTACGGTATCAGTGTATATCTTCTTCAGAATGGTATCTTTCCCGTAGAGCCATCCGATACCGGATGGACCGCCATATACGGCGCATGTACCGAAGGCCACCAGTGTTTTGCAGGTCTCCCTCATTCGGAGGAGAGCCTTCCTGTCATGTTCACTTCTAATGGCTCCCTCAACTAATCCCACATCAGCTTCAGGATATCCCTTCTCATCCATGAGCACAGGAATACGCACGAACTCCACATCTTCAAGCAGGTTCAGGAGTTTATCATGAAGATCTACCACGGCAACATGGCATCCTGAACATCCTGATAGCCACTCGGTTGAAATTCTGGTTTTCATCATGCATCCTCCAGAATCATTTCCTTCAGGCAGGCATTGGGACCTGCATGCAGGATCTCAAGATTAACTTTTTTACCGGGCATAACCTTCTCCATCGCTCCCGCGAACACTCCATGAGCCATATAGCACATGGATTCCTTCTGCTCATGCGCGTAGCGGAAAAGGGCGTTTCTGACCATGCAGGTTCGAAAAACAAGCCTCATAACCTCCGCTCCGTCCCGTTTCTCCAGAAGTTCATCATGCTCACCTTTGAAAGGTTCAAAATCCCAGACTATTCCCCGTTTTTCAAGCGCGGCTTTAAGCAGTTCAACAGCTTTCTCCGGGTCATCTGTCTGTTCAACATCTTCAACAGCCTCCCTGCCGAATTTCTTGCCCGCCAGCATACATATCGAGTGGCTGCTCTGGCCCAGATTCTTTTCAGACGCATGTGCCAGGGCACCCAGCAGGTACGCTACACCATGAAGACGCTCTAATCGTTCCGTCATAATTCCTCCCAGGTTAATGCTTTAATGAAGATCATCTCAATCAGGTCTCAAAGCGAGCATGGCTGATTCGAGTTTACCTTCAATCAGAAATGCTAATGCGAACCTAAGTTTATCTATCTCTCTAGAATCGGCGTTCTTTCTCTCAAGCTGTTCAATTCTATCGGCGACTGCCTGTTTAAGTGCTTCAATCTGGCGGTCAACCGTCTGAGCCGACTCTACCATATTTATGTACCTGGCAGTATCTGTAAATTCACCTTTCCGTGAAGGTACGGCAGTTTCCTCACTGAAAATGTGATCATCATCATCCAT
>JAUVUL010000059.1 GCA_030600975.1 Candidatus Aegiribacteria sp. | reverse complement strand
GATTGGTCCCAACCCCTTTTCTGAAATCCTTAGTATTACATGCAACGGCCCATTGGCAGCAAATTCAAACTTTAGAGTACTGGATGTGTCAGGTAGACTGGTTACTGAAATGGATCTGGAAGAGTCCGGGACAGTCTTCTACTGGCGGCCGGAAATATCATTGCCTGACGGAGCCTACTTCGTTGTGATTGAAACAGGAGATCATGAAGTTGTAGAAAGGTGTATTCTGCTCCGGTAACTCAGCCTTCCCTTCTTCTTTTCGAGAGCAGGACAAGGTCCCGTAGCCCCTGAATTGTCCTGCACTTCGCCCACAACCCATCGAACCCGGATGCTGTTGTTATTTCTGTGATTGCCATGAGAGCCTTCAGGTGGAAGTTTCTTTCCTCCATGGTTCCCGCAAGCACGAAAACGATGTGGACAAGTTCTGAATTTCCCCCGAAATCGATTCCTTCATGGGCTCTTGCCATGGTAACGGAGAATTTTACCTCTCCCGGGATGATTATGTGGGGGATAGCCAGGCCGGGTCGTAAGCCCCCCTGTTAAGGGACAGCTGATTGGATGAAACTCCATCGAGAATCATGCTATTAATACTGAAGTGGATTATTGCTCCTGCATCAGCCTAGGTGACAGATTGTTAGTTCGAATATTGTTTACTGTGATCCGTCATGCGAGACCTTATGTGGAATCGGAGATAGAGCCTGCTTTCAACTGAAGCGAAGCCGTATATCACTGGGATGGGAGATCAGAAACAGGAGCAGAGCTTCCCGATGGTATCTATTCTGCAAGGTTATCTTCTACTGCTGTAATGCTGCTGAAGCTGGAGAAACCCCTTCAGCCATTCCATGAGGGGGTTCAAAGAACTGATACTCGGGGCTACCAGAATTTTGCCGCAGGTGTAACAGCCTGCGGCAATTTTCTTTTATTAGACCCATACCTGTCAACGAAAAGAATCCATAATTAACCTACTTGTCATGAACGAAGTATACAGTAATATTTACTGCAATGGCGGTAAATAATACCGTAATTATGGTAGAAAGTACTGCAATGCAGGTGAAAAGTACTTCGAATACTGCTGCAAAGGAGAACGATGCTTAAACAACTATTCGGCTCTGGAACACGGGCAAAAGTTATTGAGTGGCTCTTCATGCATCCAGATGAAAAGTTCTACGTCAGACAGTTATCGGTGCTTCTCGAACTGGATTCAACAAACCTTGGTAAGGAACTTGACAGGCTATATAACCTTGGGATCGTATCCAGATCAAGATCGGGCAATCAGAAGCACTACTCAGCCAATCAGGATTGTCCGATCTATGTTGATCTTAAGAATATCGTCATTAAGACAGGTGGCGTAGCGGATAGGTTGAAATCTTTGTTGAAGCCTTTTACTGATAGAATTGATATTGCTTTCGTGTACGGTTCCATTGCATCCGGTTCTTTCAGCAAATCAAGCGATCTGGATTTAATGGTTGTCGGTGATATTTCCCATCGCGAACTGGTGAGTCACCTGCGCACCGCAGGTCAGGAAATGGGCCGCGAACTAAACATGTCCTGCTTCAGCAGAAATGAGTTTGCAGAGAAGCTGCAGGAAAAAGGATTCATCTGGAGAATCTCAACTGGAGAGAAAATCTTCGTGATCGGAGGTGATGATGGGCTTAGAATTATGGGAAAAGAATCGATGGATTGATATTCATTCCCCCTCTGATGGAGAAGTGATAGCCCTCATTCATCGAGACGGCTGAACATGCTATTAACCAGGCTGAGACTCTTGATGGACTATCCTCTGCATGGAAGATAGTGTAGACATCATAGTGCAGAGCCCCTTCAGCCATTCCATGAGGGGGTTCAAAGAACTGATACTTGGGACTACCAAAATTTTGCCGCAGGTATTACTACCCGCGGCAATTTTCTTTTGTAATAAATGACTTCACAGCTGAAAACAGTTATATGCTTTAAGAACCGGGTTGAAAATCATTATGGGACAATCTATGTGTTGAGTAGCAATAGAAAGGTAGAGTAACCCAATGGACGACGACAGAGTGACCATGGAAGAAGCTCACAAAGCGTTTGCTGCCGGATACAACGGTAAAGTCTGGGAACTGCTGGAAAAAAGTCAAAGAAGCGAAGAGGACAACATCAGAATGCTTCATTTCGCCCACGCATCATGTGCCCACTGGCTCGAAGCCGGCACTGGAGTACATCATCAGCGCGGTGAATGGATGATATCAAGGGTTAATTCAGAATTGGGCTTTCATGAAGCTGCCCTGCGTCATGCTGAAATCTGTCAAAGACTCACGGAAGATTACGCGGATGAGATGGCTGATTTCGATCTGGCATACGCTTACGAAGCCATGGCAAGGGCTTACGCAGCGGGAAATGACAGGAAGAAAGCCCTTCAGTTTATTAAGAAAGCGGAAACTGCTGGAGGAAGAATAGCGAACAGCCAGGACAGAAAAATATTCCAGGGTGATCTAAACAGCGGCAACTGGAATGGCATCAGATAGTCGACTATTCCAATCTTCTTCTTTTAGTCAGGAGTACAAGATCTCTCAGTTCGTTGATGTTGCGGCATTTCAGCCATTTTGAGTCGAAATCAGGGGAACTGGTGATTTCCGCAATTGCCATTAATGCGCGAAGATGAAAAGTTCTTTCATCGCTTGAACCTGCCAGGACAAAAATCATCCTGACTGGAGAATTCTCTCCTCCAAAATCAACACCCTCTCTGCATCTGGCCAGAAGAACGGAAAATCTACCCGGACCGGGAACGATGATATGCGGTATGGCAAGGCCTTTCCGCAGAGCGGTTGAAGAATCACTTTCCCTTTCAATCAGAAGTCTATCTATTTCATTTCTTTCAAGACAGAGGGAATCCTCCAGATTTTCAGAGACCATCCTGAAGAATTCTTTCATATCAATGGGTTTATCGATATCCAGTATTGCTGCTTTGAAAACCAGGTCATCGAACCTGTCTTCGGTTATATGATCCCGATCCCTGAGAACCTGTGCCAGTTCCCTTACCAGGCCGTTTTTAGCCAGTTCCCTTGGGAAAATTCTTGCAGTAAGATGCAGCAGTGCATACTCCCTCTGAACCCTCTTCCTGGAGTATATGAAATACCAGATTGTTCCTCCGACCATGACCAGCAGGCTTGCTGCAAGTGCAGATTGGCCGAGTTTTGCAAGAAGAACAAGCATGCCTGCAATTCCAAGAATCTGAATCCAGGGGTATCCGGGACTTTTGAATACGGGTTTGTACGTATGTATGCGGCTTTCCCGCATTACTATTACAGAGATATTCACAAACAGAAACAGAATGAGCATCATCGTTGATGCAAGCTTCACAAGGTGCATGAAATCAAGCAGGAGAAGAAGAATTATTATTACTCCTGTCAGAACCACAGAGACCCATGGAACACCTTTCTTCCTTGAAATTCTGGACAGGCCTGCAGGAAGCAGATCGTCCCTGCTCATTGCAAATGGGAACCGGGCCGAAGCCAGAATTCCCGCATTGGCTGTTGAAAGAAAAGCTAGTACAGCTGCAATGCTCATTACCGTTAAACCTGTACTCCCGGCGATGACCTTTGCTGCTTCGGAGATGGGCATGCCGGTTTCAGAAAGAACGGAGGGGTTGAGAACACCTACACAGATAAGCACCGATACAAAGTAGAAAATCGTTACCACAGTCAGAGCAAGAAACATGCTGACCGGAAGGTCACGCCCCGGTCGTTTTACCTCCTCCGATACACTTGTTACCTTGGTTAGACCCCCGAAGGACACGAACACCAGTGCTGCCCCTGCCAGGATTCCGCTGAAGCCATTTGGCGCTATGGGTCTGAAGCGTTCGGGGGAAAAGTAAGTTAAGCCGAATCCGGCGAACAGGGTCAGGGATATAAGAAGTCCGGTAACCAGTACTATCTGAGCTTTTCCGGCATGTCCTGCTCCCCTGAGATTTATACAGGTGAAGAGAACGCATGATATCATGCGTTCTCTTCACCTGTATAAATCTCAGGGGAGCAGGACATGCCGGAAAAGCTCAGATAGTACTGGTTACCGGACTTCTTATATCCCTGACCCTGTTCGCCGGATTCGGCTTAACTTACTTTTCCCCCGAACGCTTCAGACCCATAGCGCCAAATGGCTTCAGCGGAATCCTGGCAGGGGCAGCACTGGTGTTCGTGTCCTTCGGGGGTCTAACCAAGGTAACAAGTGTATCGGAGGAGGTAAAACGACCGGGGCGTGACCTTCCGGTCAGCATGTTTCTTGCTCTGACTGTGGTAACGATTTTCTACTTTGTATCGGTGCTTATCTGTGTAGGTGTTCTCAACCCCTCCGTTCTTTCTGAAACCGGCATGCCCATCTCCGAAGCAGCAAAGGTCATCGCCGGGAGTACAGGTTTAACGGTAATGAGCATTGCAGCTGTACTAGCTTTTCTTTCAACAGCCAATGCGGGAATTCTGGCTTCGGCCCGGTTCCCATTTGCAATGAGCAGGGACGATCTGCTTCCTGCAGGCCTGTCCAGAATTTCAAGGAAGAAAGGTGTTCCATGGGTCTCTGTGGTTCTGACAGGAGTAATAATAATTCTTCTTCTCCTGCTTGATTTCATGCACCTTGTGAAGCTTGCATCAACGATGATGCTCATTCTGTTTCTGTTTGTGAATATCTCTGTAATAGTAATGCGGGAAAGCCGCATACATACGTACAAACCCGTATTCAAAAGTCCCGGATACCCCTGGATTCAGATTCTTGGAATTGCAGGCATGCTTGTTCTTCTTGCAAAACTCGGCCAATCTGCACTTGCAGCAAGCCTGCTGGTCATGGTCGGAGGAACAATCTGGTATTTCATATACTCCAGGAAGAGGGTTCAGAGGGAGTATGCACTGCTGCATCTTACTGCAAGAATTTTCCCAAGGGAACTGGCTAAAAACGGCCTGGTAAGGGAACTGGCACAGGTTCTCAGGGATCGGGATCATATAACCGAAGACAGGTTCGATGACCTGGTTTTCAAAGCAGCAATACTGGATATCGATAAACCCATTGATATGAAAGAATTCTTCAGGATGGTCTCTGAAAATCTGGAGGATTCCCTCTGTCTTGAAAGAAATGAAATAGATAGACTTCTGATTGAAAGGGAAAGTGATTCTTCAACCGCTCTGCGGAAAGGCCTTGCCATACCGCATATCATCGTTCCCGGTCCGGGTAGATTTTCCGTTCTTCTGGCCAGATGCAGAGAGGGTGTTGATTTTGGAGGAGAGAATTCTCCAGTCAGGATGATTTTTGTCCTGGCAGGTTCAAGCGATGAAAGAACTTTTCATCTTCGCGCATTAATGGCAATTGCGGAAATCACCAGTTCCCCTGATTTCGACTCAAAATGGCTGAAATGCCGCAACATCAACGAACTGAGAGATCTTGTACTCCTGACTAAAAGAAGAAGATTGGAATAGTCGACTATCTGATGCCATTCCAGTTGCCGCTGTTTAGATCACCCTGGAATATTTTTCTGTCCTGGCTGTTCGCTATTCTTCCTCCAGCAGTTTCCGCTTTCTTAATAAACTGAAGGGCTTTCTTCCTGTCATTTCCCGCTGCGTAAGCCCTTGCCATGGCTTCGTAAGCGTATGCCAGATCGAAATCAGCCATCTCATCCGCGTAATCTTCCGTGAGTCTTTGACAGATTTCAGCATGACGCAGGGCAGCTTCATGAAAGCCCAATTCTGAATTAACCCTTGATATCATCCATTCACCGCGCTGATGATGTACTCCAGTGCCGGCTTCGAGCCAGTGGGCACATGATGCGTGGGCGAAATGAAGCATTCTGATGTTGTCCTCTTCGCTTCTTTGACTTTTTTCCAGCAGTTCCCAGACTTTACCGTTGTATCCGGCAGCAAACGCTTTGTGAGCTTCTTCCATGGTCACTCTGTCGTCGTCCATTGGGTTACTCTACCTTTCTATTGCTACTCAACACATAGATTGTCCCATAATGATTTTCAACCCGGTTCTTAAAGCATATAACTGTTTTCAGCTGTGAAGTCATTTATTACAAAAGAAAATTGCCGCGGGTAGTAATACCTGCGGCAAAATTTTGGTAGTCCCAAGTATCAGTTCTTTGAACCCCCTCATGGAATGGCTGAAGGGGCTCTGCACTATGATGTCTACACTATCTTCCATGCAGAGGATAGTCCATCAAGAGTCTCAGCCTGGTTAATAGCATGTTCAGCCGTCTCGATGAATGAGGGCTATCACTTCTCCATCAGAGGGGGAATGAATATCAATCCATCGATTCTTTTCCCATAATTCTAAGCCCATCATCACCTCCGATCACGAAGATTTTCTCTCCAGTTGAGATTCTCCAGATGAATCCTTTTTCCTGCAGCTTCTCTGCAAACTCATTTCTGCTGAAGCAGGACATGTTTAGTTCGCGGCCCATTTCCTGACCTGCGGTGCGCAGGTGACTCACCAGTTCGCGATGGGAAATATCACCGACAACCATTAAATCCAGATCGCTTGATTTGCTGAAAGAACCGGATGCAATGGAACCGTACACGAAAGCAATATCAATTCTATCAGTAAAAGGCTTCAACAAAGATTTCAACCTATCCGCTACGCCACCTGTCTTAATGACGATATTCTTAAGATCAACATAGATCGGACAATCCTGATTGGCTGAGTAGTGCTTCTGATTGCCCGATCTTGATCTGGATACGATCCCAAGGTTATATAGCCTGTCAAGTTCCTTACCAAGGTTTGTTGAATCCAGTTCGAGAAGCACCGATAACTGTCTGACGTAGAACTTTTCATCTGGATGCATGAAGAGCCACTCAATAACTTTTGCCCGTGTTCCAGAGCCGAATAGTTGTTTAAGCATCGTTCTCCTTTGCAGCAGTATTCGAAGTACTTTTCACCTGCATTGCAGTACTTTCTACCATAATTACGGTATTATTTACCGCCATTGCAGTAAATATTACTGTATACTTCGTTCATGACAAGTAGGTTAATTATGGATTCTTTTCGTTGACAGGTATGGGTCTAATAAAAGAAAATTGCCGCAGGCTGTTACACCTGCGGCAAAATTCTGGTAGCCCCGAGTATCAGTTCTTTGAACCCCCTCATGGAATGGCTGAAGGGGTTTCTCCAGCTTCAGCAGCATTACAGCAGTAGAAGATAACCTTGCAGAATAGATACCATCGGGAAGCTCTGCTCCTGTTTCTGATCTCCCATCCCAGTGATATACGGCTTCGCTTCAGTTGAAAGCAGGCTCTATCTCCGATTCCACATAAGGTCTCGCATGACGGATCACAGTAAACAATATTCGAACTAACAATCTGTCACCTAGGCTGATGCAGGAGCAATAATCCACTTCAGTATTAATAGCATGATTCTCGATGGAGTTTCATCCAATCAGCTGTCCCTTAACAGGGGGGCTTACGACCCGGCCTGGCTATCCCCCACATAATCATCCCGGGAGAGGTAAAATTCTCCGTTACCATGGCAAGAGCCCATGAAGGAATCGATTTCGGGGGAAATTCAGAACTTGTCCACATCGTTTTCGTGCTTGCGGGAACCATGGAGGAAAGAAACTTCCACCTGAAGGCTCTCATGGCAATCACAGAAATAACAACAGCATCCGGGTTCGATGGGTTGTGGGCGAAGTGCAGGACAATTCAGGGGCTACGGGACCTTGTCCTGCTCTCGAAAAGAAGAAGGGAAGGCTGAGTTACCGGAGCAGAATACACCTTTCTACAACTTCATGATCTCCTGTTTCAATCACAACGAAGTAGGCTCCGTCAGGCAATGATATTTCCGGCCGCCAGTAGAAGACTGTCCCGGACTCTTCCAGATCCATTTCAGTAACCAGTCTACCTGACACATCCAGTACTCTAAAGTTTGAATTTGCTGCCAATGGGCCGTTGCATGTAATACTAAGGATTTCAGAAAAGGGGTTGGGACCAATC
>JAUVUL010000342.1 GCA_030600975.1 Candidatus Aegiribacteria sp. | reverse complement strand
GCCTCCGCTGCCGTCGTTCTCAAACCAGGCTACATCATAATTATCCGTAGACTGCGCCAGAACATCCACATCACCGTCACCGTCCATGTCCGCCGGAAACGCATAATAACACCCGCCCATACCGCTGTTAATCGTGTTGCTGACAGTGGACATACCCAGAAGTAAGCTGCCTGGAATACTTGTCCAGGAAGTCTGAGACTGGCTGGAAAAAGTGGTTAACCAATGATAATTGACAGGCCCAGGAAAACCCGGACCGCCAGACCAGTCGAATTGCCTGACAAAACCCCCTGAGAGAACGCTGGGAATGAACAGTATAGTTAATACACAAATTACTTTTTTAGTTACATTCTTCATGGTGCTGACTCCTCAAGCCTGACCCAGCCTATGCGAATGATGTCCGTTCATCTACCTGTAATGAGAATACATCTCTATTTTAGTGGTTGTCAAGGGAATCAAAATAGGCAGACACTGCCACGATGGGGAACTTCAAAGGGGTGCCCCTTCTATGATATACGGATCACTCCCAGCTGTACGGTTCGTTGAGAACATCCCTTTCGGAAATAACAGGATCCTCTATCCCCCACTTGATGGATAATACCGGATCGTTCCAGGCTATGCCGTGTTCATCCGTATTATCGAAATAGTTACTAACTATGTAAACCAGAATGAGGTCAGTAGCTGCGGCGAATCCGTGAGCTACACCGGGTGGAATAAGCAGCCCCACGGGTTCTTCCGCGTCCAGTTCGAGGGACACCGATCTGCCGTACGTGGATGAGCCTTTTCGCAGATCCGCCAGACCTGCCGTCATCCTGCCACTGACCGGAATCCAGAAATCCCACTGGTGATTGTGATAATGGAGTCCCCGGAGCACACCTGCCCCTGACCTTGAACAGTTGACCTGGATTCTGTCGCCGAATACTTCCGGGAGCCACTCCTTTCTGAACAGCTCAAAAAAGCTTCCCCTCATATCAGTGTGTTCTGTCAGTCTGTAAAGACGGGTGCCTTCTATTCCGCATTCTTCTATTTTCAAAAGAGGCGCTCCTTCCACTTGCATTCAGGATACGGAAGATACTAGATTGAAGTGTAAATTAAAAACTTCTCCGAAAGGTAAGAAAATGTGAACAACAGGGAACGTATTGAGATACTGCTGGAACGACTGCCTCTACTCTACCCGGATGCCAGGTGCCTCCTGGAGTATGATGGAAATCCTGAAAAACTCCTTATAGCTACAATTCTGTCGGCAAGAACAACGGATAACACTGTTAATCAGGTAACTCCGCGACTTTGGCACGAAGTACATGATATCAAGGGTCTTGCTATAGCAGATCGAGGATTTATAGAGGATATAGTTCATTCCCTTGGCTTTTTCAGGTCGAAAGCGAAATCGATCCAGAATGCCGCGGAATGGCTTGTGGAGAACAACGGGCTGCCTGATACCATTGACGGGCTGGTTCAGATCCCCGGTGTTGGAAGAAAGACCGCAAACGTCATAATCGGAGAGGCGTTCAATAAACCTGCGATCATCGTGGATACCCACGTGGGAAGGCTGTCTGGCAGACTTGACCTCACCCGCGCGAAAATACCAGATAAAATCGAAACCAACCTGAAGAAACTCCTGCCTGAAGACCGCTGGACCTCATTCAGCCATCAGCTCGGATTTCACGGCAGGCGGGTATGCACCTCCAGAAATCCTTCCTGCAGCACCTGTGATTTCACATCTTTCTGCCCCAAAAGGGGTGTTTAATAATCAGCTTTTTCCTTCTTCCGTGAGACAGGGGATAATACCGGGAAAGCCGGGAATCTACAGGGGAAGTATCGTGTTGAGTTTCAGTAAAATGTTATCTATTTTATAGGGTTTCTGAACGAGCGAGATACCATCCTCCTTCAAGGAATCCAGATCACTCTTCGACAGTGGATAGGAGCTTCCTGCGAGTACGGGGAATAAAGGCTTCAGTTCATGCACCTCCCTGATAAGATCGATACCCGATCCATCATCCAGCACGATATCAATAATTATACATCCGATATCTTCAAGTTTCTCACTGATAATCTCTCTTGCCTTCATCAGTGAGGTCGATACCATGACAGGATATCCATATTCCTCGAGGTTGGTTACCAGCTGTTCTGCTACGGCTGGATCATCCTCCACTACAAGCACTTTGCTGCCTATTGTGTATTTGTTGACAGATTCTTTCTTGAATGCATCATCGGGGGTGCTTTCTGATACTTCCTCATCATCGTCTTCAGAGCTGCACAGGGATACAAGCTGCTTTGTAAGGGGAATACCGTCTCTGATCGAGTCTATTGCCAGGTGAAGGTGTTTCTCCGTTGTCTCAGAAAGGGTCTTATCCTGAAGCACCTGCTTGATATGCTCGACTGCGAAAGTAAGAACATCATTGAGATCAGAAGCTATCCTGGAAACACGATCAGAAAGCATCTGGGGTTCCCGGTCACTGCCAGTCCCTCTCTTAAGCTGTTTCCCGGTCGCACGAGGAATCTCCTGCCGGGTGCTATCCTTCTCCAGTTCCTCAGCCCTGACACTTAAGAGCTTTTCGAGCTTACTTTTGTCTTTTTCAAGCTCGAGATTCTTAAGTATGTATTTTGTCACTTCTACCCTGGCTTGCTCAACGTGATGAATTACTCTGAGGCTTCTCAGGCGGTTGGCAACCCGTTCAGACCGGAGATAATTCTCTACCTCATGGTAGAGTTTAAGGTGTTCAAAGGCGGTATCGTACTTACCTTCATTTTCCAGTATTGAGGAGAGACTCTTGTGTATCTCTGACAGCTGCGGTTTCAACCCCTCTTTCTGAGCAATTTCATAAGCTTCACCAAGCTTATCCAACGCAATATCATTCCTGCCCAGGTCAATCATGACTCGTGAAATCCCTATAAGGGCTTCTGCTGTACCCTGACTGTCGTTCAGGGTGTGGAACATCTTGAGGCTCTCAAAATAGAATTCCTTAGCTTTGCCGTTGCCTTCTGCAAGGCTGCATTTCCCCATGTTTGAAAGGACCAGTGCTTCTCCCTTCATATCATCAAGGGATCTGAAGCTCGTTATGGCTTCCCTGAAGTTCTTCATCGCCTCATCATAGCGTCCCAGTT
>JAUVUL010000338.1 GCA_030600975.1 Candidatus Aegiribacteria sp. | reverse complement strand
TTGACAGATCGATGCATTTATCTCCGTTTCAGATGCTTCTTCTAACTGACTTAAAGTATATAATTACCATCTTCTCTCCGATCAGCAAGGTCAAGAAGTATTGACGAAGCCCGGGCACCTGAAATATTCACATTACCCTGGACAAGGTCAGGTGCTCCAAAAAGTTGCTCATCCAGAAGATAGCTTAATACCGGTCTGAGTCTTCTTGCCCCGATATCTTCAGTTTCTTCGTTAAGATAATTTGCGACTCTTGCGACTTCGAGTGCCGCCTTTCTATAGAGTTTCAGATTGACCCCGTCAGCTTCCAGTAAAGCGGAATACTGTTTGAGAAGGGAGTTTTCCGGTTCTGTAAGAATCCGGAAAAGGTCCTCTTCCGAAAGGGGATCGAGTTCAACCCTCATTGGAAAACGTCCCTGAAGTTCAGGTATCAGGTCTGAAGGACTGGATCCGTGAAATGCTCCTGCAGCGATAAAAAGTATATGGTCTGTATTAACGGGACCGTACCTGGTCTGGACGGTACAACCTTCAACAATAGGAAGTAGATCCCTCTGAACACCCATTCTGGATACCTCAGGCCCCTTGCTTTCGCTGATACCGATGATCTTATCGATCTCATCAATGAAGATTATACCTTCCTCCTGGGCAAGCCAGAGACCTCTCGAAATATGATCACTGCCTTCTAACAGCTTTCTCATTTCTTCTTCCTGGAGCCGTTCCCTTGCCTCTTTAACGGTTAGCTTCTTTCTTTTCCGCCTGCTGCCCACCATTTTCTGCATCAGCTTCTTCAGGTTCTCCCCCGCCGGATTGTCGAACCCCCCCCCTGGAATCAGTGGCAGTATCTCCATCTGTGCCATCTGCTCAGGGAGGATCAGTTCAATTTCAGTATCATCAAGGAGCCCCTTATCTATCATTCGAATTATCTCGCTGCTGGTCATCGAATCGAAACCGGTTTTCCTCAGCGCTTCAGCAAGTTTGCTGTTTACAGCGTCTCTGAGCTGTCCTTCACGTTCTTTAGCGGCTATTTCCGCTTCGATGTTCACTGCATGACGGACAAGAGATCTGACCATTGATTCAACATCCCTGCCGACGTAACCGGTTTCGGTGTACTTGGTAGCTTCAACTTTAACAAATGGAGCACCTGTGAGATTGGCAAGCCTTCTGGCAATTTCTGTTTTACCTATGCCTGTAGGTCCCATCATTATAAGATTGCTGGGATATATCTCTGACCTTATATCGAAGGATGCTTTCCTTCTTCTGTAGCGATTTCGAAGGGCTATTGCAACAGCGCGTTTTGCGTTGTCCTGGCCTATGACATGGCGATCAAGCCATTGCACGATCTGAGCCGGGGTTAGATCTCTATCCATCAGTGAAGCTCCTCGACCTGTATATCTCCGCCGGTATAGATGCATATCCCGGATGCAATTCTAATACTCTCACCTGCAATTCTTGCCGGACCCATTTTCGTATGGGCATCCAGAGCCCTGGCGGCTGCCAGGGCGTATGATTGTCCCGAGCCTACAGCAACAATTCCATCTTCCGCTTCAACTATCTCTCCGGAACCGCCAATGAGCAGGGCATGCTCTCTGTCAACGGCGGCAATGAGAGCCTGAAGCTGTCTCAGGTACTTATCGGCTCTCCATTCACGTGCCAGGTCTACAGCTGCCCTCGGGAGATTGCCTCTGGCTGTCTCCAATTTCTCTTCAAGCCTTTCAACCAGCGCAAAAGCATCGGCCCCTGTACCGGAGAAACCCACAAGAACAGTACCGGAATATAGCTTTCTTATCTTTCTTGCCGTACTTTTAATTACGGTTTCACCAAGGGTTACCTGGCCATCCGCCGCCATTGCTGCTTTACCGTTACGGACTATCCCCACTACGGTTGTTGCGTGAATATCACCGATCATGATCCTCCATCAAGGGTATTGACCCACGAATACCTACCGGCACCGCTACCGGGGTCAGGTACGGATCCTGCATACCTTGCGGGATCAGTAAGTATTCCGGAGAGGGTTGAACCGGAAACAAAGCTGCTTGTACTTAGTGCGGCGTACATAAGAAAGTATCTTCCGCCTTTCGCAGCCATCCATGCAAGTGCTTCAGGGGAAACCCTGTTTTCCTCGATCATGTACCATTCGGTCCATTCCCTGGTAACCTCAGGGTCATCCTCCAGTATTCTCAGGGCGAATTCGCTTATTATCCGGGCTTCCGCCTCATCTTCAATGTATTCTGCAAGGACCAGACCAGCAGATATCGCCGACATGATATGTCCCTTTGACGCCAGCCTGATCATGCCGTTGATTATATTTCCCGCATTTGTACTTTCTCTTAGATCAAGATCAACAGAAGAAGTCTGATCAATGGATTCAAAAAACAAAAATAAACCGGTATCATAAACGTTCACCCTGGCGCCTATCATGGAGTCCTCCAGAATATTATCGAGAGTATTCCGTGCAAGCTCAACCAGTTTTACCGAACGTGTATCTTCAGGTATCTCCATGTTGTCCAGGATGTTCCATGCTCCTAAGTAATCGGAGAACATCAGAGATACCTCAATTTTCATCCAGGCGAAGGGTATGGAACCATTATCAATAACATCGAAGAGATTTCTGTATTCCATCTTACGCCTGTACCCGAAGGCGAGATCCGTACCGGTGGCCATACTGGCATTTGAAAGAGAAAGCTGCATAAGCTCCTGATTACCCATTTCCCGGGCAGCGTCCAGCGATTGTTCGGCAAGTGCAAGAAGAGTATCCGAAGCAGCTTCAGGTCCATATAGACCATCTACCAGGTTCGCGATTATCCTCGCTCTTGAGGGCAGTACTTCAGCCCAGGCATCCGGGAGTGTTATGAACAGCTGTTCCGACCTGCACAGAGCCAGCTGTACACTGTCCGGTTCTCCTACCGAGAGGTAATGATAGGCAAGCCTGTGATATGCTGACACGTAATTCTTCAGGAGTTGCACAGCCTGGTCGCATTTGTATATGGAGGGATCCGTTACTCCGGTGAACCTGTAGCTTTCCATAAGCTGCCAGCCCCTGGCGCTGTTAACTGCACCGACAACGGGATATTCCGTTATCCTGAATGCGATGCCTTCCATCTCCTGGTAATGCTCCAGGAACTGCCGGCTTTCGGGCGCGACAGTACCTGCGA
>JAUVUL010000083.1 GCA_030600975.1 Candidatus Aegiribacteria sp. | reverse complement strand
TACTGTAAAAGTACGCCTGCGGAGTCTGCACTCGCAAGCCTCCGAGTCCACAACTGTCTACGACGCTTCGAAACAAAAGCTGGTGAAAAATGCAGGTTAGCTGTTCGTTCCAATAATAGAAACAATTTGTGACGTACTGATCTTCAATTGTCAACACAGATGAGAATATTGGTTGACAATAGTTGATCTATCGTACATACTCACATTTGCGCTGAAAGCATATTATTGAGTTAAATAATTCGATAGCACTCAGATATGGAAGTGTGTCATGAGCGACAACAGTAGCAGAATTCTGAAAATTCTCAGGAACAGCAAGAATTACATATCAGGCGAGGATATATCGGTGGAATTGGGTGTTTCCCGTTCAGCCGTATGGAAAAGCATCGGGAAACTTCGGGAAAAGGGTTATATCATCGATGCTGTCTCGAACCGCGGATACCGGCTGTCGGAGGGTATTGACCTGCCCATCAGTGACGAAATCCACCGTTATCTTGATACTGAATGCTTCGGTAGCGAAATTGTCTACATGGACTCTGTGGATTCAACCAACAGCCTTGCCATGATATTTGCTGCCCGGGGAGCTGCGCACGGTACCGTGGTCACGGCTGATCAGCAGACCGAGGGCAGGGGCAGGATGGGAAGAAAATGGATTTCTCCACCCGGCAGTAATCTCTATCTTTCCATTATTCTCAGGCCTGAGGTTTCGCCGGCTGAAGCATCACAGATACCCGTTTTGTCGGTTATGGCGTCCATCAGGGCTCTTGAGCGTATGGTTTCCGATCTGTTCTTCGGGATAAAGTGGCCCAACGATATCTACTGCCGCGGAAGAAAGATCAGCGGTACTCTGTGCGAAATGAAGGCTGAGATAGACAGGGTAAATCACGTTGTTGTGGGTACAGGAATAAACGTTAATATGAAGCCCTCCGATGATTCTACCCGGGATATCGCCACTTCACTGTTTATGGAGACTGGAATTGAATACTCAAGGGTAAGACTTGCGGCACTTCTGCTTGAAGAATTCGAGAGGGTATACAACAGGTGGCTATCCGAGGGAAATCTGGAATTCATTATCGATGAGTGGGACGGGTATTCGCTGCTGAAGAATATGCAGATTGACGTAAGGACCGCAACCAGAATTGTCAGTGGAAAAGCTGTGGGGATCGCGCGTAATGGAGCTCTGAAGCTTGAGCTTCCCGATGGTACGGTACATCTGGTGTATGCAGGGGATGCCACACTGCATGGAGCTTATTCGGGCAGCTGAACCGGATAACCATAGTATGCAGGCTGTCAGTCCGTCCAGAGCCTTAGAGATCCTTATGACCCCCGAAAGTCAGATTCAATCACTGCTTTCACTCAGCGATTGTGCGCGAGCAGCCAGGGGGGTCTCAGATGAAATTTCATTCTGCTGCATAATCAATGCTAAATCAGGAAACTGCACTGAAGATTGCGCCTTCTGTGTCCAGTCATTCGTTAATTCAGTCCCCCACAGGTCTTACCCGATGCTGGATGAACACCTCATACTGTCCGCACGGAAGAAAGCCGGTGGGCTTGGTGTTAGACATTTCTCAATTGTGACCAGCGGCGGTTCTCCTGCAGAAAAAGAACTGGATGATATCTGCAGAATAATATCCCGGGGGGAAGATGGGAAATCCTTATGGTGCGCTTCCCTGGGAATACTTTCCCTGCGGCAGTTGATGCTTCTGAAAGATGCCGGCCTTAGAAGGTATCATCATAACCTGGAGACTGAAAGGACATACTTCCCACGGATCTGTACAACCCATGCCTGGCATGACAGGGTCAATACTGTCCGCATGGCTAAACTCGCCGGATTGGAGATCTGTTCCGGGGGGATCATAGGGCTTGGAGAGAGCCTCCGTCAGAGGGTGGGCATGGCTTTCCAGTTGAGGGATCTGGAAGTTGACTCAATTGCGTTGAATTTTCTTATTCCGCTGGAGGGGACAGGAATCTGCTCCCGGCAGGAACACATTTCACCGGCGGATATGCTGAAGGCAGTTATCATGTTCGGAATCGTCTGTCCGGATTCAGAACTGCGCCTCTGTGCCGGCAGGAAAATGCTGGGTGAGTATGAGAAAGAGATTTTCAGAGCCGGGGTTTCGGGGATAATGACCGGCGAGCTTCTCACAACGTCCGGTTCACGGTTTCAGGACGATCTTGAACTGCTGGAAGCCGCGGGAAGAGTTCGGGCAATATGAGAACCTACGGAGGGGATCTGGCCAGGATCGAAAAGGATGGTCTTACAAGGAGGCTTCAGTTAAGAAGATCGGATATGCTGGAGTTCTCTTCCAACGACTATCTGGGGTTGGCGGATCATCCCCGGCTGAAGGAAGCATCTATAAAGGCGATAGAGATGTGGGGTTCCAGCGTAGCGGCATCCAGACTGATGTCAGGCAATATAGGCCTTCATGAACAGCTGGAAAACCGCCTTGCCCGGTTGACAGGTATGGAATCAGCTCTGCTTTTCGGCAGCGGGTTTCTGGCGAATACCGGGCTTCTCAGCTCGATTACGTCCAGGGATGATCTTGTGTTTGCGGACAGGCTTAATCATGCCAGCCTTGTGGATGGAGCATCGCTGAGCAGGGCCGGGGTATTCAGGTACAGACACTGCGATATGGACCACCTGGAGTACTTCCTTGCAAATAGAACCTGCAGTGGAAACCGTTTCATCGTAACCGATTCCCTATTCAGCATGGACGGTGATATTGCTCCGATCCGGAAACTGGAGGAATTGTCCCTTTGTTACGACTGCAATCTCATAATTGATGAAGCTCATGCCGTAGGGGTTTTTGGGAACGGGGGAGGGATATGCAGGGAGTATGGTGTAAGGCCTCATGCTGTAATCGGTACCCTGAGTAAAGCCCTTGGAAGCTACGGCGGGTTTGTTGCCGGTAATGCGGAGCTTATTAAGTATCTGATTAACAATGCAAGGACATTCATCTACTCTACAGGACTGCCTCCGGCAGCTCCCGCTGCTGCCCTGAAGGCTCTTGACATAATTGAATCTCAGCCTGATTCCGGAAGGAAACTGCTTGAGATGGCTGCCGATTTCAGAGGTATGATAGAATTCTCCGGATTTTCTACTTCGCCTTCTGAATCACAGATAGTGCCGGTACATGTGGGAGAGAACCGCAAGGCTGTTGCCTTCTCGGAATACCTTGAGCGGAACGGTGTTTCGGCTGTGGCCATAAGGCCGCCTACCGTGCCTGCAGGAACGGCACGAATAAGGCTTTCAGTTACGCTCAGACATTCCCGGAAGGACCTCAGTTATGCTGCTGAGGTACTGAACTCAGGCAGTATTCAGTGAAACTCTATCTTGTATCGGGTTGGGCAACGAAAAGCACTGTCTGGAAAGCTGTTATGAAAGTTCTTACGGATAAATTTGATATTGAGGTAGTTGACTGGTGGAAAGCGATTGATGGGGAGCTGGACAGGAGAATAGCTGAAAATCCTGAAAGGTGCATTGTAGCTGGCTGGTCAATGGGAGGGCAGATTGCCCTCCGGGCAGCGGCCTGTAATCCCGCTAATCTTGCCGGACTGTTCCTTGTGTCATCTATGGTCTGCCTTGTTGAACGAGGCAGGAGACCGGGGGTGTCAAGTAAAACACCGTATCAGATAAAAGTTATGCTTGAGAGAAATAGAAAAGTATTTCTGAGAGCCTTTTACGCGCAATGTCTCCATCCCATGAAGAATGCTCGGATAGTAGGGAACCTTCTGAATGAGTCAGATTCCTTTACCATAGATACTCTGCTGTCAGGACTGGAATACATGGCTGAGACGGAGGCAGGGCTTACTCTTGAAGTTCCGTTAATGGCGGTTCATGGCAGGGATGACAATGTAATTCCCTGGGAGTGCAGTAAATACATCAGCAGGCATACCGCTCATTCCATGGTTGAGTACATTGAACAAGCGGGGCACCTGCTGCCTGTTATAAAACCCGAAACAGTGGGGAATCTGCTGAATGAATTCAGTGAATACTGTATTGCCCGATAAGGCAGCCGTTGAATACAGCTTCTCCGAAGCAGCCATTCTGTACGACAGGTATGCGGATCACCACAGGATAATTGCCGAAAGACTCATGGATTTTGTTCGCTCCGACGCTGTCGCTGGATCAATCCTTGAAATCGGTTGCGGTACGGGAATTCTCACGGAAAAGCTGCTTGACCGATTTCCTGATTCCAATGTTACAGCGTTGGATATTTCCCGGGATATGGTGGACCGCTGCAGGTCGAAACTGAACCTTTCAGGGCGCTTATTTTTCCTGGTGGCCGATGCCGAAGAGTACTGCCGAAGGGGAAACAGGTACGATCTTGTCGTATCCAGCTGCTCCCTTCAATGGTTTCACGATAGAAGACGTTTCATTGAGAGCATTTTCACCATGCTTCAAGCCGGTGGATGGTGTCTTTTGGCTATTCCCGTTAGGGGAATGCTGCATGAGCTTATGGAAAGCTGCGTCTGCGGAGCCCGTAAGATGATGCGCCAGCTGGATCTGGATACAGGAGAAGAATGGATAACCCGCTTTAAGGACAGCGGAATGGATATCCTGTCAAGCTCAGTTGAAAGCGTTTCATGCGAATACAATCATCCGATTGAAGTACTCAAGGCGATAAGAGGAATTGGAGCCGGTATCGGTCAGAGCCCGGCATTTCTGAAACCCTCAGACATGAAGAGGATGATGGAGTACTACCGCAGACATTTCCAGGTGGACAGCATCGGAAAAGTCTCCTCGACATACAGAATTCTTTACATTATCGGAAGGAAGGTGTAGCGTGCGTGGAGTGTTCGTAACCGGTACAGGCACCGGTGTAGGCAAGACCCTGGTTGCCGCCGGGCTTCTGAAAGCCTTCAGAGAGTCCGGAGTGTCCGCCCTTCCAGTCAAACCTGTTCAGACAGGATGCCCTGAGACAGGCGGCAGGCTTTCAGCGCCCGATCTTGAATTCTGCCTGAAAGTGGCGGATCTTTCGCCCGACGAGTCACTCATGGACCTGATGTGCCCGTTCCGATACAGCCCCGCTTGTTCGCCTCATCTCGCTGGAAGGATATCCGGCATTCATCCTGATGCAGGAATTGTCATTGGAAAGATGAATCAACTATCGGTCAGTTGCGATTTTCTGGTTGCCGAGGGTACGGGAGGGGTACTGGTGCCGCTTAATGACAGCGAGACAATGCTGGATCTTATGGTTAAACTGGGCTGGCCTGTAGTCCTTGTGGCAAGGGGAGACCTGGGTACTATAAATCATTCACTTCTTTCGATCGCGGTTCTTAAGAATGCCGGATTGCAAACTGCAGCAGTAGTTGTAAACCACCTTGCAGAGGGTATTTCAATAGTAACAATAGATAATCCCCGGGCCATAGCCCAATATGGCTGCGTATCCCGGATAGTGGAGATCCCGCATATGCGAAATCCCGAAGAACTGGCGGGTAATCCTTCTTTCATTGACACCATGTCAGGGTTATGCCGGAACATCATGGAGCAGTCATGAACGGAACGGAGATTCTTCGAAGGAAGGATATCAGCCATTTCTGGCATCCCTATACCGATATCAATACCCTTGAACAGAGTGAATTTCCTGTAATTGAAAGAGCTGAGGGTGTATACCTGGTGGATACCGAGGGACAGAGGTTGCTTGACGGAATCAGTTCCTGGTGGTGTGTGAATCTGGGACACAGCCATCCGGATATTGTTGGTGCCATTAGAAAGCAGTCAGGGAAACTTCAGCACTCGATCACCGCCGGCATGTCACATACGGAGGTCATCAGGCTTTCGGAAAAGATAATCGCCATAGCACCCGGGAACCTCTCAAGAGTTTATTATGCATCGGACGGGGCCTGTTCGGTGGAAGCGGCAATGAGGATATCACTTCAGTACTGGTGGAACCTTGGAAGGCCGGAAAAGAAGAATATGATATCTCTGTCCGGCGGATACCACGGCGATACGCTCGGCTGTGCGGGACTGGGATACATCAGCAGGTTTCATAGATCGGTGGAACATGTTCTTAATAGATCAATAACAGCTGAATCGCCACATTGCTTTCACTGCAGATATCACCGGAAACCTGAGGACTGCGGGATTCCATGCTTTGCCTCTATGGAGAAGGCTGTAACTGAAAATTCCAGTTCCACTGCCGCGGTGATAGTGGAACCTGTATGTCAGGGCGCGGCGGGTATGAGGATCTATCCGCCGGAGTATACAGCGCGGCTGAGAAAAGTCTGTGATGAGAACGATGTGCTCCTTATCCTGGATGAAATCGCAGTGGGATTCGGCCGGACCGGTAAAATGTTCGCGTCGGAGCTTGCAGGAATAGTGCCGGACATGATGTGCATAGGGAAAGGGCTTACAGGAGGGACACTTCCAATGAGCGCCGTTGTTGCATCGGAAGCGGTTTACGATGCCTTCAGAAGTAATGCAGAAACGGATAGAACCTTGTACCACGGACACACATTCTGCGGTAATCCTATAGCCGCAGCCGCCGCATGCGCTGCCATAGACGTATATGAAAAAGAGAACGTCCTTGGAAATGTCGAGATGCTATCGGAAATGCTTTCGAAGGCATTCAGCAGGTTCAGGAGTATCCGAGGGGTTCACGGATCTACAGCTTTGGGCTGCATGAGCGCACTGGAGATAAGCGAAGAGAGCGGTGGTTCCGGAACTGCTCTTAATATTGCAAATACTGCCCGCCGAAAGGGGCTTTTCATCCGTCCATTGAGTTCCGTACTTTACCTGTGGCCTCCCCTGGTTACAGGGAAGAAGGAAATGGAGAAAATGCTGCGAATATTCGAAGACTCTCTTATTAAGAATCTGGTTCAAAAACAAATACAAGTACATCCGCTGTAAATGCAAAGGCGAAACGAGATAAATGATCCATTTCGCATCACGGGGAATTCTATTCAGTTAAAGTATCCATTGAATTATCTTTCATGCAAATTGCATGGGATTAATGCAAAGTGCAATAGCGTTATCTTAAAAATAGAAATATACGCAGCGATTACAGTAGTGTTTGTTTAACAATTATTTGTTGGAAAATAATATGCTTTGTTAACTGTATAGAACTAACAGATACCTGGAGGGGGTGTGTTGTGAATCTTCCAGTAAAATTGTATTTACTTCTTACTTTGCTTGTGATTACTTCCTTATTACAGGCGGATACTTTTTTCAGAGCAACAGGATACATGACACGCGCCGTTT
>JAUVUL010000080.1 GCA_030600975.1 Candidatus Aegiribacteria sp. | reverse complement strand
TGGGATCAGTTTATAAAAGATCGTTTAGGAATAGTGTAAAAGTATCCTGAAAAGCGCCCGGGCATTACGATCTGGAATATTTATAAGTCTAGAAACAAAACCTGATCCCTCAGACAGGATAACTCAGATGATCATGTAAGAGCAGTTAAGGGAGCTGAGGAAAAAACCTAGAGTTTCACGCACCTTCTGACGGCTCGTTCTCCACAGGCTTCAAGCACGACAAGGTAGCAACCATCTGGAATCGATTCTTCTGGAGTCCATATGGTAGAATGGGTTTCCGCAGATTTCCAGTCATCCTCTATGGAGTCTATACACCTTCCTGAAACATCATAGATATACAGTTTAATATGAGCTGGTTCATAAAGGCAGTATGTGATGCCCAGACTTGAGGAAAAAGGTGAAGGTGAAGCATCCAGTTGAAGAGAGCTGATGGCTTCCTCCGTTTCCCCGATATCCTGCTGGATCAGCTTGTTGAGATGGACGCGGATCTCCCACGGAGAACTGGCTGTATGATAGACATAAGCAAAATCGAAATCACCATCGCTGTCAAAATCACCTACAGCTCCCTGGCATGATGCTGCTTTATCACAGAAAAATTCAATCGGTTCGATTAACATCCCATCTCCGGAATTGAGCATGATATATAGACAATACCCACAAAAGAACGCATCGTTGTAACCATCAAGGTCGAAATCTTCGGCTATAACATGAGTGAAAGGGCCAGTACCTCCGATCCATCCCGTACCGGTGATATCAAAGCTCCCATCTCCATTCCCGAGGAAGGTGTACACCGTGTTCGTTCCCATGCCTTCCCCAGCACTCACTATTACATCAAGGAATTCATCGCTATCGAGATGAGCAATATCAATATCTCCTCCATCAACAGGTCCTGCATAATAACCGTAGTGCCCTCCCCAGGTGACAGTTCCGTCTCCGTTGTTGAAAAGAACAGACAAGCGGTGCCAGGCGAGAAGCACGATGTCCAGGTCACCATCAGAATCAAGATCAGCCGTGTCCAGAGCATATGCTCCGTAGTTCTCCTCATAGATTTTTACGGCTTCCTCGAATGTCCCATCTCCGTTGCCATGGGAATAGTAAACGTTCCCGGAACCGTTCCCCACAACGATATCAGGCAAAGCGTCAGTATCGAATAATGCGACAACGAAGTTCTCTCCACCTGCATCAATGTAACTGCTTATTGGTGTTGAAAGATTGCCTGTTCCGTCGTTCAGCATAACAAAAACATACAATGCACTCGCTTGCGTACATATCGCTAGCAAATCCTGATCCCCGTCCAGATCAACATCACTGGTTTCAAGCCATTTTGTATGGGTCAGAAAGACTGTCTGATACAGCTCAAAGGACCCATCCCCATTGCCTGTGAAGGTCTGTATACATTCCGAATAAGAATCCGAGAGAACGAGATCTGGCAAGGGATCACCATTGAGAGTTGCCGAAATCAAATTGCACGGGGAGCTCGTGTAAAGCTGATACACCCAGTCAGGTTTCTCAATAAACAACTCGGATGCAGAAACTAAGCCGAATGAAAGGATAAGCGGGAGCAGCATAACCACTGCTCCCAGTGTCATTGATTGCTTCATCGGAGAACTATCACCTTCCGTTTTATACATATGTCCTCTCCATCGTCTACGAGGAGTATATAACATCCGGAGGGCAGGGGTCCATCCGCACCCTGAAGGCTGAATTTGTTTGCTGCTGAAGGGATGAGTTCACCCCTCGCATTTGATACCAATCTTCCATCTATCGAGTAGAGATGAATGTCCACATTACTACCTACAGTGCTCCCTGGCTGAATAGTGTAAAAGTATCCTGAGAAGCACCCGGGCATCTTGACTTACTCAGCGGGTAGGATATTATTAGAAATCGGGGTTGTATAGAGGTGAAGAACAGGTTACTATTTGTCCCTGTTAGTCAAGCACGGAGGCTTAATAATGACATCCGGATTGACTCGCCTTCCGGAAAGCAAATCGCTTCCGATACTGCTATTCATATTGATGACAGTATCATCCGGCAGCGCTGCGTTATCATCAACAGTAATTCACGAAACTGATGCTCCTTGCGTTCTGATCCTTCATTCCTATCACCCTGGGTTCATATGGACTGAGAATATCTCGGCGGGACTGCGTTCTATCCTGGAGGAAGCAGATTTTGAGATCAATATTCACATCGAGTATATGGACACGAAGGTATACTTGCCCGAGGTCATGTTTCCTCAATTGGAGCAGTTGTACCGGGCTAAATACAAGGGTGAGCACATTGATCTCATCATTACCACCGATGACAACGCGCTGAACTTCCTGCTGCCTCAGCGCGATCTACTTTTTCCGGGTGTGCCCATCATCTTCTGCGGACTTAATAACTACACCGAGTCCAGGATAGAGGGCATTCAAGGAATCACAGGCGTGGCTGAAGCTATGGACCTGGGTGGAACCATTCAACTGGCGCTTGATCTGCATCCGGGCACGCGCTACATTGCGGTAGTAAACGACAGCACACCTACCGGTATCCGGAATCTGGAGAACTTCATAAACACCGCACCCACATTCACTGACAGGATTGAATTCATCGAGCTATTCAATCTGACCACTGAAAAGCTGATTGAATCCCTTCATGCACTTCCAGATGAAACGGTGGTCCTTCTCCTCTCTTTCTATCGGGATAAGACCGGAAGAGCGTTCAGTTACCAGGAGTACACGATGCTTGTAACGGAGAACTGCGATGCCCCTGTCTACACCTCATGGGATATGTTTGTGGGTCAAGGTGTTGTTGGAGGGATTGTAATCAGAGGCGAGGCACATGGAGAGCATGCCGCGCGACTGGCCCTCAGAGTGCTGAGCGGAGAGTCGGCGGATGATATTCCGGTGCTGATTGAAAGTCCGAATGTCCCGATGTTCGATTATGATGTGTTGCAACGCTTCGGAATCTCCGTTTCAGACCTGCCGGCCGGGAGAGTCATGATAAACGAGCCTGTGTCGCTATACTATCGGCATAAGACTTTTATCTGGATGATGTCAGCCTTCGTGCTGCTGCAATCCGTTATGATTCTCGCCCTCACAACAAATGTCCTCAAACGCAGACGGGCAGAGGGTCGCCTGCGCCAGAGCGAGGCACGCTATCGTGGTATCGTCGATGACCAGACAGAACTCATCTGTCGTAATCTGCCGGATGGTACGCTTACATTCGTTAACGATGCGTACTGCCGCTACTTCAATCGGAGCCGTGATGAACTCATAGGGCACAGCTTCATGCATTTAATTCCGGACGAATATCATCAAGCCGTGAAGGAATATTTCGCATCTCTTGGAAGCGAAAATTCAGTAGCAACTCATGAACATCCCATCGTCATGCCAGACGGCGAATCGCGATGGAACCAGTGGACCAACAGGGCCATCCTTAATGACGATGGGCAGGTGGTCGAGTTCCAGGGGACGGGACGCGACATAACCGAGCGCAAGATGGCTGAAGAGGCTCTTAGGGAAGCGGAGAGGCGCTACCGAACGCTTGTCGAGCAGATGCCCGCAATCACCTATACCACCGCACTTGACAAATTGAGTACAATGACCTTCATCAGCCCCCAGATTGAATCATTCCTCGGTGTTTCACCGAAGGCCTTCACGGATAATCCAAACTACTGGGCTCAGAATCTTCATCCGGACGACCGCGACCGTGTATTGGATGAGATCATGCGTTGCAATGAAACAGGTGAACCGTTTCTCTCCGAGTATCGTATGATCTCGAAAACGGGTGATACTGTCTGGCTCAGGGACGAAGCCATCATTATTAAGGACGACGATGGGACACCTCTGTTTCTCCAGGGGGTCATGATTAACATCACTGAACGCAAACATGCCGAGCAGGAACAACTGAATCTCGAACGCCAGGTTCTACATGCGCAGAAACTCGAAAGCCTGGGAATACTGGCCGGTGGTATCGCTCACGACTTCAATAATCTGCTTACGGGTATCCTGGGCAATGCTGACCTCGCTCTGTTCGATCTTCCCCCGATATCTCCGGTGCGACAGAACATCCAGGACATTGAAACTGCGGCTCTTCGGGCTGCCGAACTCTGTCAGCAGATGCTTGCCTATTCAGGAAGAGGACATTCTATAATCGAGCCGGTCGATCTCTCGGAGCTGGTTCGAGAGATGTCCCACATCCTTGAGGTCTCAATCAGGAAGAAAGCTGTTCTGAAGTACAAATACGCAGAGGATCCTGTCATCATCATGGCTGACGCGACGCAGATTCGACAGGTGATCATGAACCTGATCACGAACGCATCGGACGCAATAGGTGATATGAGTGGTGTTATTTCGATCTCTACAGGGTTTATTCTTTGCGACAAATATTATCTGTACAAAACGTACATGGATGAGAATCTGCTGGAAGGAAAATATGCTTTTCTTGAGGTGACCGATACCGGATGCGGGATGAACAAATCGACTAAGCAAAAACTGTTCGACCCGTTTTTTACAACGAAGGTTGACGGGCGCGGACTGGGATTATCTGCTGTTCAGGGCATCGTGCGCGGACACAACGGATTACTCAAGGTTTATAGCGAACCCGGGAAAGGAACGACATTCAGGATTCTCCTGCCCGCTTCTGACAAATCCGCCAGACCCGTTATGGTAGAAAGTGGCGAGCAGGATTGGAGTGGACATGGTACGGTTCTTCTGGCTGACGATGAGGAAACAGTACGCAGGATTGGTAGATATATGCTTGAACGACTGGGTCTCGGCGTGATATTGGCTGTAGACGGCAGGGAGGCCGTAGAGATCTTTCGCGATAAGCATGACGAGATTGATTGTGTACTCCTCGATCTGACGATGCCTAATATGGACGGGGAAGAAGCATTCCAGGAGATGAAGAAAATCAGGAATGATGTTCGCGTAATTCTGTCCAGTGGCTACAGCGGGCAGGAAATCTCAAAGCGCTTTGAAGGTAAAGGTCTTATCGGGTTCATTCAGAAACCATACGTTCTGAAAGTATTTCGAGAGGCTATCCGTGAAGCGATCGAGGGCAAAACGAAGTAAAGCAATCGGAAACCGTCATACATCGCAGGCGCATTTTGCTTCATCCCATGTTAAACACAGTATCCCAGGTTTTTCAACCATCCGTTTGCTTCAATTCTGGAGAAAATACCTTTCGCCCTGGAATAACACTCCTTCGATCCGTCCTTATCACCTGATGCCTCATACATCTGCCCTTTGTAGAAAATCGTGATTGCCAGGTTGTAGCTATCATCAAGTTCTCTGTAAATAACTGCGGATTTCTCGAAAGATTCAGCTGACCTGCTCCACTCACGCTTTCCTGCACAAAGCCTTCCGGCCAGTCGATGAGCCGCCGCCTTCAAATTCCTGCCAATAGATTCCTCCGGAGACAGGAGAATATCCGTTATCCCATCTTCCAGCCCATCAAGTCTGTTCTCCTCAAAATCGAGTGACAGGATGCTGATATCGATTCCTTTTACTTGACTTACTGCGTCAATCTCAACGGCTATCTCGCGTGACTGCGTATAGCATTCCCTGGCGGATTCCAGGTTGTTCATCACGGCCAGTGTATCACCTTCGCTCATAAGACATTCCATTACCCCCCTGCGATCGCCTGTATTCTTCCTGATGATGAGCGATTCACTGATCAATTCGAGAGATGCTTCGTATTTGCCAAGAATCCGGTTGATATCGCCCATATTAGCAAGAATTGCGGATTCCGTTCTGCGGTCACCGATCTCTCTTGCTATCACCAATGAGCGATTAAAAAAATCAAGGGATTTGTAGTACTCACTAAAAAACTCATGTACCTTACCTATGTTGTTAAGATTAGCGGCTACCGAATTCCGGTTACCGATTCTTTCGGTTATCTCAAGTGATCGCATGAAATATTCGAGGGCCTTCCTGTGCTCACAGAATTCCCAGTAAATGAGACCACAGTTGTTGAGGCATGCTGCATTCGTCTTTATGTCACCTATTCGTTCCGTTATCTCCAACGAACGCTTGAAATAGTCCATGGCCCTGTTATACTCTCCGAGATTCCAGTAAGCAGCACCGATGTTGTTGAGCATTGAGGGACTGATTGTTTTTCCGCCCGTTTCCTCAAGTATTCTCATCGACTGCTCGTAGTATTCCACAGCATCGTGATATCTGCCCAGATGCCAACAACCAAGGCCTGAATTATTCAGGGCTTCAGCCACCTTTTCAATATTTCCTATTTCTCTTGAGATCTTTTCCGCTTTTTCAGCTGTTTCCAGAGCTCTGTCATATTCAGCAGTATCGAGATACGGTTTGCAGATATGAAGGAGACCATCAACTTGAAGTTCTCTATTAGAAATCTTATCCGATTGCCGTATTACTTCCTTGAGTTCATGAATCGCCTGTTCGTTCTCCCCGAGAACACTAAGCGCTACAGCCCTGTTCATCAGACATTCGATCTTTTCTCTGTTCCAACCTGCCTTGTTTATTCTAAAGCATTCCATCGCCCTGTCGTAATGCTCTACGGCTTCCCTGTAAGCATATGATTCTCTTGCCTTGTCACCGGCTGAAATGCTGTATTCTACCGCTCTCTCCGTATCCCCGCCCAGGTAGAAATGCAGGGACAGATCCTCTACAACCTGCCCCACTTTATCCCTGTGGGAATCCAGTTGTTTTCCGGCAATTGTCAAATGAAACCTCTGGCGTTTTGCTCCATTTATTCCGCTGTACACCACTTCTTTTATTACATCCTCGGGAAAGAAAAACCGTTCTCCGTCGTACTCTTTCAGAAGCCCCACCTTGAGCGCTTCATCCATCAGGTCATAGAGTTGACCTTCGTTCCAGTCAGTGATTTCCAGCAGGAAGCTGAAAAAGAATTCCCGGCCGATCACAGCAGCGTGTTCTATGAGATCCCTGGCTTCAGCGGATATCAAATCAAGCTTCCTGTCTATCACATCTTTGATGGAATGAGGAATCCCGTCCGCCCTGTCTTTACGGAATTTCCACCTGTCATTTCCCCAGTAAAGAGCACCACTCTCATTAAGGGATTTCATCAGTTCCTCAATGAAAAATGGATTCCCTCCGGTTTTTCTGAAGATATATTCCGTGAGTTCAATGGATGGAATCCTGTCGATTATCAATGATAGCATCCTGGATACATCAGGCTCTTCCAGAGGTTCAAGTGGAATCCTGCTGAACAGGGATTCTCGTGACATGTCGCTAAGTAACCTCTGAAAACACTCCCTGTCAGCCTC
>JAUVUL010000238.1 GCA_030600975.1 Candidatus Aegiribacteria sp. | reverse complement strand
TAAAGTATCCCTGGCACCCAATCCAACAGGTTTTATCTCGAACTCTTTCCCGGCTTCCATGACAGCGTCCCAGACGGCTTCAGCGTCTTCCGATCTGATATAGATCTCGAATCCGTCCTCACCCGTGTAACCGGTTCTTGCTATCAGGGCTTTCTTTCCGGCAAAGACACCGGATGTGTGAGAATAGTAATCTATCTCCGAAAGTTTTTCATTGGTTAACTTCTGGGCTACTTTTTCAGCATCGGGGCCCTGTATGGCAACAAGGGCTGTTTCATCACTCTCATTGGTCAGATCGATACTGTAGCCTGCCGTATGATTGTTCACCCATGCCCAGTCCTTCTCGATATTGGACGCGTTGACAATCATCAGGTAGTCATCTTTAGACAGCCTGTACACGATAAGGTCATCAACAATACCGCCGTCAGGGTAACACATAGTTGAATAATAGGCCTGTCCGGGCTCCACTTCCGAATCGTTGGTCAGAAGGTAATCCAGAAACCTGGAAGCATCTTTCCCCTTCACTCTGAATTCGCCCATGTGTGAAAGGTCGAAAACACCCACTCCGCCGCGGACGGTATTGTGTTCTTCCTTTACTGTCGTGTACTTGATAGGCATGATATAGTTGGCAAAGGATTCCATCCTGGCACCGAGGTTGACATGTTTGTCGTGCAGGGCTGTTTTTTTGTCCATACGATTTCTCCTGTACTAAACCTGTTCATTATAATTTATCATGAAATATACGGTGATGAATTTACCTAAATGGAAGAGGAAATGCAATGCTGGCTGAACGGGTTATTTATAGAAAGAATTGCTTTCAATGAATGCTGTTATTCCACCACGGCTGGTTAAGAAACTTACAAGGGAAGCACGCGGTTCCGATGCCCCGGATTTCCTCGAAGTGCTTCTTGCTGAAGCTGTGGCGAGAAGGTGGTTCCTGCAAAATGGAATTCCCTGCTGGAGAACACCCCAGCACCCTTCCGACAATGGCAGGTACAGCCTCCTTTTCTCAAGTGGAAGAAGAGCGATTGTAGCCCCTGCAGGCAGAAGGCGGGTTTCCTTCGATATCATGGCAAATTCCAGGTGCGATTATCTGCTGACAGTTGAGATGGATACTGATACTTCCGGATATATACAGGGCTTTTTCAACCTGTTTGATATCCGAAAACCCGGAAACATCGAATGGAGACCGGATCTGGAAGTTCTTGATCCGAGAGAAATGAAAACTTTCCCCGAACTCACTGAAAAACCCGACAATTTCAAACTCAGGTACTTCCTGCAAAGCCTCAGGCTTCTGATAATGAATGACAGGAAAGTCCCCCCTCCGCTGAAACCCCGCCCCCCTTCCGAGGGACGGGGTTCTTAACAACACCACGTTCAAAGCACTGTTTTACGTTCCGTTTTGTGGGAGCGCTTCGCAACTTGAATGAGTGTTGATAACTCTCTTCTAATCCCTCCTCACAACAAAACTGCCGGTGCTGACCTCAGAACCGATGCTGCAATGAAGAAGGTATACTCCATTGGGTACAGGTGTTCTATCACCTGTATAACCGTCCCAGTACAGAACACTCCCCGATTCAGCATGACCGCTCCAGATCATTCGACCGGAAATATCATAGATCTTCACCGAAGCTTCTTCGGAATACTCCATGACCGGTATGGCAAACATCCAGCCTTCGTTTTCAACACTGCGGGTAATCTCAACAGTTGAGGCTCCATTGTCGGTGCCCCTGCTGCCGTAAACACTGATCTCAGAAAGACCCGAAGCTCCTCGTATCCTTACGTAACGAACAGACTCAGTACTGTTCCATGACTCCTCAAGGAATGGATAGAATTCCCTGTCAGAACCGGAAACTTCGATTAACACAGATGGTTCAACTACACGAGCAGTTTCAAGAGTTCGAGCGGATTCATCTGTAAGCCAATTTGCATCAAGAAAAGTGCCTGAAACTCTCTCCGGTATGACAGATGTTACGGTACATTCCTCACCAAGATCGATGACAACCGCATCAGCTCCAGACGATGGTGCATAGTATACTTCTACTGAACCATCAGTCAGGCAGCCGGGGTTCCCCCCTGAGAGAACAGCACCAAGTGTTGCTGTCAGTACAGTTGCAGACGTTCTCTCATGTACTGATATTCTCTCAGCATGAGATGTTTCATCCATCTCAATAACCTGTGCTCTGTCCGGAATATTTATTGAAACTCTCTCGACTGAGAACTCCTCAATAACGGAACACCCATGTGAAATAACATCGGAAGGGTAGGTGGGGAACTTGATGTAATTGCTGTACTCCGACGCATTGGTGCCGTCATAGGCAAAAACCTTGTATACAACCACAGGCATGCCTGTGCTGAAACAGTCAACATATGAACAGGTTCCTGCAGTCACACTCGAAATAATCTGGAAAGGTCCCCTGGGGAAAACCCTCATTATTCCATACCAGATCACATCCGTGGGCTCTTCAGGGCTGGGAGAGTCTGGATCGTTGACCGAAAGATCCCACCAAAGATCAACCTCACAGCCGCTTTCGGTATACGTTATCTCACCGCTAAGATTGGTAGGTGGCTCTGGTATCGTATTGTCAGCTTCAAAGCATCCTGTATGCCAGCTGTCATGCTGGAACTGCCGCCAGGACATCGCGGCCGGAAAAGTACCCGCACCAAGGTCGTAACAATACAGCACAGGATCGCTGTAATCGGCAAAAATCATCTCAAGACTGTTATCATCATCGATGTTGCCGATGGCTACCTGACTGTAGACTCCATTCCCGCAAGGAACAGGATAACCACTGCAGATGCTGCCATCGCTATTGATGGCGTACAGATATCCATCACCCGTACCTACTACTATCTCAAGCTCAGAATCTCCATCAATGTCAGCTATTGAAGGTCCTCTTGAGGGGTTACCATCAATGGATACCGGATATCCAGCCAGTGACAAATAATCTTCACCAGACCAGCATTCGACAGTTCCTCCATTCGCGGATACAGCTATATCAAGCCAACCATCACCGTTCACATCACCAATTGCCGCGGGACCTGTTACCCAGCCGCCAACGTTCCAGGTTTGTTCAATAGTACCTGTATTACCGTCAAGAACAATAACCTTCTTTATCTGGGCAGTTCCGCATACTCCAACAATCACCTCGTTCACGCCATCATCGTCGACATCTGCGACTACCGGGGAAGCGAACATATACCCTAAGACATACCTATACCAGAGTTCATCACCATCATCGGGATCCAGAAGGTAAATACCGCTGTTCAGATCTCTTTGATCGTTCAAAGGATAAGGATATCCGAAATCACCGGAAGTACATACCAGTATTTCAAGACCGGAATGGTTCGATGAAACATCACCAATTGCTGGAGTGCATGCTACGGATTCACCTCCCGGGTTATTCAGATTAACACACCAGGTCTCACTACCACCTGTATGCTCAAACAGGAACACCGTATGCTGACTTGGATTCCCATCAACAAGACAGCGGCAGACAACCACTTCTGGATGTCCGTCATTATCTACATCCCCAATTGCAGGAGACGTATGACTGGGGTAGTGTCCGTGGGCTTGCGTTCCCAATACAACAGGCCATCCTGGAAGATCTAAACCTGTCTCAACATCCCAGGCATTACAGCCGTCTTCTTTTACTGCAAGAACATCGTTGAACCCATTTCCATCAAGATCAACAATAGCGGGTGTTGAGTATACTTTGGCGACACCCCAGGCATCACCCGATTCCCTCGGCCAGTGGCCGTTAATCGTATTGCCGCTGTCCGAAAGAACATGAACCCAGCCATCCGTACTCTGAATAACCACATCAAGATCACCGTCATCATCAAGATCGGCAAGTACGGGTGAACCCCTTACAAAATCATGAAGGATTATAGTCCAGTTTTCTCCTGAGGATTCCAATGTGAAATGATGATGAGTGTCGTTGTATCGCTCATCAGAGATGGGTACATATGGATCTATCAACCCATTCGCATCAACATCTTCTCCCTGAATGCTCAGAGTCATATCTCCCTCCAGGAAACCAAGCCCACCCAGGGTTCCATGCCAGGTATCCCTGTAATCAGCCGCATCAGGACAGTTGGTTGAACTCCAACCTGTCTCCGCTGCTGTTACATCATTATATGGAGATTCCATACCTGCTGTTACAGTAACAGAACCCGTACTCATGGGCTCGGAAAACACCAAAGTAACATCGAGCGTCTCGCTGTTACTAACAGGAATATCAACCGATATATTCAGATTAGTTGTTAATTCATTTGGTATCGGTATCCACTCTGCATGATAAATCTCCCCAGTGGAGCTGGAAACAAT
>JAUVUL010000118.1 GCA_030600975.1 Candidatus Aegiribacteria sp. | reverse complement strand
ATACAGATGCGTATACTTCGTTATACTCGCACATCCGTCCTCGACGTACTGTAGAAGTACGCCTGCGGAGTCTGCACTCGCAAGCCTAGTATCCACAACTGTCTACGACGCTTCGAAACAAAAGCTGGTGAAAAATGCAGGCTAACAGCAAAATTTACATCTACTCGGGCAATCATAACCCATCGCAGTATCCCGGCGGACACGATACAAAGCTATGCATGAGGGGTACCCACGGTTACGTCGCGCCGGAACCCGGTTTGTTGGAATGGGTTGATTCCGTACAGGTAACCGATTTCAACTGGGTGTATGTACAGATGAGCAATAATCATTACGTTGAATTCTACGTTGACAGTGTCTTCACCAACGGCGCGGACCTTTTGTCCTTTGAGTACCAGCTTATCGATTACCTCAGGTTGTTCAACGTATTTTAGTGCCATGCCCCTAGGGCGGCGACGGGGTTCTGCCCCGCCGCTTATTCAATCAGAATATATCCTTCCTGCACTTCATAGCTCTTTTAATATTAAACACCAGCCTCTTCAGGTCAGGATCTTTCTTGATCTTCTGATCTCCTGTAACTCCGGCAATCATCTTATCGATCCTTCTGAGCTTATCCGAAACCAGTTTTCCAAGAATAATCAGATACTCCATAGCAAGCTGTGGCTGGGTCCTGGCCATATCGGCAAGATGCTCTCGTGTCAGCCTGTATAAAACTGATTTCCCCGATGACCGGACAGTGGCAGACCGTCCCTCCCCGTCAAAGAATGACATTTCACCGAAAACATCACCCGGTCCCAGGATGGCAAGAGATACCGCCTTGCCGCCGCTGCCCTCGACAACCTCCAGCTTCCCCGATTTGATGATGAAGAAATCCGTTGTAAGTTCTCCCTGAAACATCATCGCGCCGCCGCCGTTCAGTTCCACCGCTTCGTAGAAAGGCAGCATCTCAGGTTCAAGAAGACTTCTGCTCTGATTGAAGAGCTTTACTTTCTCCATTTTCTTCCTCCTTGACGATTTCATTTATTAAGATTCAATAATTAATTAAACCATATACTGAGTCCCTGTCAACCTTGAACTCTACGGAATACTTTATCCCTGGCAAGACTGCTGAAAAATCAAAATCGGATATTAAACCAAGTTTGACGTTTACTGTATAATAACAATAGCTAAAAGTATTATAAAATGGACAACCAGGTTAAGATACTTAAGCCCGACCTTATTCCCCTCCCGGTCGAAATGGAATAATCTGAACCCTGTTCCTGTAACAGCAGTGAAAACAACACGGGAGGTTGAAAATGTTTCTGAATACAATGACATCACTGATGATTCTCTCTGTCTCGGTCGCCGGATACTTCTGTCCGGGCAGATCGTCAGATGATAATTATCAGGAAGTAGTTCAAAGGGTATCGGAGATGGTCTGGGACCAGAGTGTCAGAAAAATGGCAAGCGGGTACGGACTCGATGTGGTAAATGTAACCTGGGAGGATACTGGACGTTACTCCGGCTCATGCTGGGGGCCCAATATTTCCGATATGACCATACAGGTTCACAGCTATCAGAACGGATCGGAACACCCTTCCCTTACCTGTATGCCCGTGATAAGGTTCCCGAATTTCCATGATATTTCGGCGGATCTTGATCCGGATAATTTCTATCTGCTGGTGGGGAACGAGATAGGAGAAGATCTGGCGCCTGTATCCCTGACTGATTTCGTAGACAATATCAGGTACTATCTCCACGATGCGGAATCATGGGATGGTAATGAACGCAGTCTTCTCGCTGAGCGGGACAGCGTTGTTCTTGTAAGTGCCCAGGCGGTATTCCTTCCAATCAGGGATTCCGGAAACGCCACATTCAACCCTGTTCTATACAATTACCAGTCCTTCGAGGGCGATCCCGCTGTACTCACAATCCTGGTCACGCGAGAAGGTACGAGCGTAACCGTGATAGATAACACCAGGGACGCTGTCCCGGGATCCTGGAGCTGGGGGCAGAGGCTGTTCTTCAATGAGGACGGACAACGGGCCAGTTTTACCGGACAAAGAATTTCGGATTTCAGGGTTGATTACGCAAACAGTGGAGGAGATCCCTCGGACATTTCCGAGGAGAGTAACCTGAATATGGTCCTGTTGATACAAATTCCTCTGAAGCAGAGAAACCCGCAGAGTACGTATTTCGATGATGTATGCTGCGAATCTTCGTGCGTACAGCTCGGTGCAGGAGAATTCAGCAGAGGTGGGTCGGATGTTGAAGCCGCTGTGATAGGACACGGTGAACTGGAGGGTCCTTTCACGGAGATAGATGGTCTTGAGATCCGGAGAGACCCGGAATTCCCCATTAGAGTTACCGTACAGTTCTACAAGGCCACTTCCAACGGAGTGGCTTCTCAGCAGGATATCGACGAGATAGCTGAAGAGATCCAGAAGGTTTACGACCAGGGCACATATGTCGGCTCCCTCGTGGTTCCCGACCCGGGATCCTACAGACCCACAGACTGGGACAGGGCGTCGGTACCCAGAAGACTGAACAGGTACTGGAGGATGGTAAGTAACAACTACCTCGGCTGGATAGGAAGAAGAGATCTCATAAACTGATCTGCTATGGGGGCCGCAATGGGGGCCGGGGCTAACATCTGAACATTTTATTTGTACACTAGTAACAAATGTTTAGATGTTAGCCCCGGCCCCTTTTTCCATAAGCTTGCCTACCTGGAAATATTTAACATATTCTTTTTGTATGTATTTATCAATCTCCGGGAAGGATGGATTTCATGAAACCTGTACTTTTTATACCATTGCTGCTTTTCACAGCTCTGGCAGTCTCCGGTACTTTCTCCTTCGCTGCGCCTTACTACCTGCAATGTGCAGGTTCAAACATCGATCTGCAGTACTACGGAGCCCCGTGCATCGTTGACTGGGACGGTGACGGCCTTAAAGACCTGATTACAGGACAATTCTGGTATGGAAACATCAGATTCTACAAAAACGAAGGAACAAACGAATCTCCCGTTTTCAATTCTTTCGCATACCTTCAAGCCGACGGCTCCAACATAACCATGGGTTACGGTTGATGCACCGGCTCAACAAATCCACAGGTTGTGGACTACGACAATGATGGAATGCTTGATCTCATCGTTGGAGAACGATACGGTTACATTCACTATTACCGCCGAACTTCAGAATCACCGATTACACTGACCAAAGAGGCTGATATCGTCTGCGCCAGTATCAGAATTGATGTGGGCAACAACTCCGCCCCCGTATGCGTTGACTGGAACGAAGACGGTAAAAGAGACCTTCTTGTGGGTAACGAGTCAGCAGGAAACATCAGGCTGTACATCAACGATTCCGCAGATGACGATCCTGTTTACAATACCTATTCACTAATCCAGAGTTCCGGCACCTCTATAATCCATTACCGTAACTGTCCACAGGTCTACGACATGAACATGGACGGCAAGAAAGATATTCTGGTGGGTATAAGCAACGGCCAAATACGCTATTACGAAAACACCGGAACAAATGATGCTCCGGTCTTCTCCGGAAGTGAATTCATTATTTCAACGGGCAGTTCAGGCGCAAGATTCTGGGTCAACGACTGGAATGAAGATGGTCTCCCGGATGTACTTGCAAGTAATTTCAACGGATACATTCGGGTCTACATCCAGCTGTTCCAGTCCATAGAGGGAGAAGAAACTCCTGCGACCCGTAAACTTGCAGTGAGCAGGAATCCATTCGCGGGTTCAGTGGTTATCAATGGTAATGGTTTCAGCAATGGAACCATCAGCATATATGATCTTCTGGGACGAGTTGTACTGAGTGAACCCTTTACCGGCTCTCTGGAATGGAATGCGTCGGGGGCATCAGCGGGATATTACTTCGCCGAGGTTCGAGATGCTCAGGGTTCTGCTGTCATCAATCTTCTGAAGCTATAGCATAGCCAGGGTTATTGGGGCCGGGGCTGACATCTAAACATTCGTTACTGTTGAATCAATGAAAAATGTTAAGATGTTAGACCCGGCCCCTTTTGCTTAGATTACCTCTATGGCTGAAAGAACATCAGGGCGAGAACACTGGGACGATTTCTGGAAAAGGGATCGTGACCTTGACGAGATATACGACAACGATGGTCGTATACCTGAGGAAATCCTCAGGCGGATGGACATCAGAGACTCAATTGTAATGGAGGTAGGTGCTGCAACTGCGAGGGACAGCGTCATTCTGGCGAAAAGCGGAGCCGTTTCGGTAGCGCTTGATTACTCCCACGAAGCCCTCAGGCTTGCCGGAGAGGCGGCTTCCAGAGCGGGTGTTCAGCTGCTCCTGGTCTGCGGCGATGCCCTTGCCCTGCCCTTCAGAAATGGTTCGATCGATCTTGTTTTTCATCAGGGAGTTCTGGAGCATTTTCGCGATCCAATACCTCTTCTGTGTGAAAACGTAAGGGTAGTAAAGGAAGGTGGGAAAGTTCTTGTTGACGTCCCTCAGACAGTTCACATCTATACACTGATAAAGAAGGCTCTTATCGCCATGAATGTATGGTTCGCAGGCTGGGAAACCCAGTTCACGGCAGGACAGCTTGCCGAACTTCTCAGGAAAACAGACCTGGAGCCGGAAGTTACTTATGGAAGGTTCTTTTCCCCCTCCCTCGCCTACAGAATGCTCCGGGAACTTCTGATGAAACTGGGGATCAGGATGCCTCTGAGGCCTGTTCTGCTGCCCCCCGTTCACAGACTTCGCCGCAGTCTGAGAAGAAGGATAGAAGCGTCCTTCCTGGGGCCGAGACTCGGTTACATCGTTGGAATCATCGCCGCAAAGAAGAGGGATACCTGACATGCGTGTTCTGGCTCTTAACTGGAGAGATCCGAAGAATCCTGAAACCGGTGGCGCGGAGATCCATCTGCATGAAATACTCAAGAGAACAGTGGCCGGAGGTCATGATGTTACACAGATCTCACAGGCTGTAACCGGCCTCCCTCTCGAAGAGATACTGGACGGTGTCCGTATCATCCGTCATGGAAGGCGGAATACGTTTAATTTTACTCTTAAGAAGTTCGCCCTCTCCCTCGATATTGCAGCCAGTTTCGACCTTGTGATCGAGGACCTCTGCAAGATACCCTTCTACAGCCCTCGATGGTCTCCGGTTCCTGTTCTTACCATCGTTCCTCATCTGTTCGGCACAACAGCGTACAGGGAAGTCGCTCTGCCCCTTGCGCTGTATGTGAACTTCATGGAATCCTTCGTACCGGGGGTTTATCGAAGTTGTCCCTTTGTAGCCATTTCCGACTCCACAAAGGAGGATCTCGTAAGAAGAGGCATTCCCGCGGAGAGAATTTCGGTTATTCCCTGCGGAATAGACACAGATTTTTACAGTCCGGGAAAACCTGATCCGGAACAGGGCACGTTCCTTTACGTAGGTAGACTCAAGAAGTACAAAGGTGTACAGATCATTCTCTCCGCGATGGCTGTGCTTCGGGATGTCGGAAAAGACTACAGGCTTGTAGTGCTCGGATCCGGTGATTACGAAGAGGAGCTTCAAAAGACCGCCTCACGCCTGGGACTTGACCGGGCCGTCACCTTCGAAGGTTTTGTACCTCAGGAGCGCAAGCTCCACTGGCTCCGAAAGGCCTGGGCCGCAGTATTCTCATCGGAGAAGGAGGGATGGGGTCTGACGGTGATCGAAGCAAATGCCTGCGGAACACCTGTTATCGCCAGCAACAGCGATGGCCTGCGGGATTCGGTAAGAGATGGCAGAACCGGCATTCTGGTTCCTCATGGCAGTGTGGAGGATCTCGCAGCACAAATGGACAGGCTGGCAGGCGATCCTGCTCTCAGGTCCGATCTTGGAAAGAACGGCCATGAATGGGCCGCCGGTTTCAACTGGGACACTACTGCGGACAGGATGATCAGGATAATGCAAGATACTCTTCGGAAGTGACTTCCGGGAAATAATCATTGTCCGATCCGAAGCCTCTCCCATAGGTGGTAATGTCGAGATTTCCGTAAGTATCGATAATGGAGGTAACCATGAGCAGTGTATCCAGGAAAAGCTCTTCAGACAATTCATCTCCAGTTGAACCCTCAAAAGACATCGGTCATGCAGCGGAAAACAAGTCATCTGCATCCTGCATAATTCCGGAAGTCCATTCTAACCCGGATCCATCACACGTAAGTGTTGAAAGAAGCTCCTAAATGTAGTATAATAGTTGTGACACAACAATTTACTATACACAATAGAGGAGCTTCAAAATGTCACAGTCTGTTACAAATCATAATCAACTCTCATTCAATTT
>JAUVUL010000136.1 GCA_030600975.1 Candidatus Aegiribacteria sp. | reverse complement strand
TATATGCAGGACAGAAAGATCCCTTCAGGAAGAGCATTTCAAAAAACTCTCCATGTTCTGCAACGTTCCACCTGAAGCTGTTATTGAAGAGAAGGATGTGGAGAATTCAATCTACGAAGTACCCGTTGAGCTTGCAGATCAGAAGCTTGATGAGCTAATCCTGAAAAGGTTGAATCTTCCCCTTAATCATCTTGATCTTGATGACTGGAAAGCTATGATCATCAGGGCAGTGAATCCATCCGGTCCTTCTGTCAGGATTGGTGTCGTCGGCAAGTACATGGGGCTGCGCGATGCTTACAAGAGTGTTTATGAAGCCCTTTCACATGGAGGTATCGCAAATGATATCGCCCTTGAGATTAAGGGTATCGAGTCAGAGGATCTTGAAAATGGTATCATAGAAACTCTTGAAGGTCTGGATGGAATACTGGTTCCCGGTGGATTCGGCTACCGCGGGATCGAGGGGAAACTGGAAGCTGTCCAGTTTGCAAGGGAAAGGAACATACCTTATCTTGGCATATGCCTGGGGCTGCAGTGCGCGGTTATTGAAACGGCAAGGCACCTTGCAGGATTATCCGATGCAAACAGTTCCGAATTCTCTCCAGAATGTTCCCAACCGGTTATCCATCTTATGGAGGAACAGAAGGGTGTTACCCACAAGGGAGGGACAATGCGCCTGGGTCTTTACCCATGTGTCCTGCAGGATGGTTCGGCAGCGCAATCGGCCTACGGAAGCAGCAGCATTTCAGAGCGTCACAGGCACAGATACGAGTTCAACAATGAATACAGGGAACGGCTCTCCGAAGCAGGACTTGTCTGTTCTGGTCTTTCTCCTGACGGAGAACTTGTTGAGATAGTTGAAAGACCGGATCACAAATGGTTTGTTGCCTGCCAGTTCCATCCGGAGTTTACCTCCACACCACTTAAGCCCAACCCACTGTTCAGAGCCTTTACAGGAGCCGCCAGGAAACATGCATCTACAAGCAGCTAAAGCAGGTGAGTATTGCGGGCTGTGTGGAATCAGCGGTTTCAGGGGAAACTCCGTTGCCCTCGTAGCTGAGGGTTTGCTTGCCCTTCAGCACAGGGGCCAGGAGGCCGCTGGAGTTCTGACATATTCCGATGGGAAGATGAAGCTGTACAAAAGAAAAGGCACCGTATCAGAAGCTATGTCCGATATTCCGCCTGACTTTCTAACCGGCAGAATCGAAGCTGCTATGGGTCATGTAAGGTATGGAACCTATGGGGGCGGCGGGGTTGAGAACGCTCAGCCTCTGATGGTGAGTATGGCCGGGTTCCAGATAGGAATAGCCCACAACGGAACCCTCACAAACGCCGTATCACTGAGAGAAGAGCTGCATCGTCAGGGAGCAATTTTCATGACGAATACCGATACGGAAGTCGTTCTGCACCTGATGTCCCGTAATCTTCATCAGACCGGTTTCAATATCCGGGAAGCTCTGGAGATAGCTCTGGGCAGGCTCCAGGGAGCGTACTGTTTCCTGCTCATGACCCCGGATGGTTTCTATGCTGTGAGAGACCCTCTGGGATTCAGGCCACTGAACCTTGGCAGGTTCGAGGAGGGGGGATGGATCATCGCGAGCGAAACCCTGGCTTTCGATGTATGCGGTGCTGAGTATCTGCGGGAAATAAATGCCGGTGAGATCCTGTACATTCCGCACGGTACATTCGTTCCTGAATCGGAGCGGTTCAGCAGCGGAGCGAACCTATTCAGGAATAGACCGGGGCTTGCGCAGTGTATTTTCGAGCATGTTTATTTCGCGAGACCTGGAAGCAGAATATTCGGAGACAGCGTCTATACAACAAGGCTTGCCATGGGTCGTCAGCTTGCAAGGGAATACCCGGTGGAATGTGACATAGTCGCTCCGGTCCCGGATAGTGGCATGTTCGCTGCAATGGGCTTTGCCAGGGAGCTTGGATTGCCATTCGACATGTGTTTTACACGTAATCATTATGTAGGCAGGACATTCATCGACCCTGCTTCAGCACACAGAGCGACAATGGTCATGAGAAAGCTTCAGCCCATTCCGGAAGCCGTTAAGGGGAAAAGACTGTGTGTCGTTGAGGACAGTATTGTCAGAGGCACCACAAGTCGAGCCAGAATAAGATCTCTCCGGGAAGCCGGAGCTTCGGAGGTTCACATGAGGGTAAGCTGTCCTCCCCAAAAATTCGGCTGTTACTTCGGAATAGATTTTCCGGAACCATCGAAGCTGATTGCAGGAAATCTCTCAGTGGAGGAAATAGCTGAACAGCTCAAACTTGACAGCCTGGGATACCTGTCGAAAGAGGGAATGCTCAGCTGCGTCAGGGCACACAACCCCTATGATTACTGCACAGCTTGTTTTGATGGTGAATATCCTGTAAAACCACCAGAAACCTTTGCGGAATATGATGGGTACAAAAGCCACAGTTAAGGAGATACTATGATTCGCGGTGGAGTAGCGATTCTTGATTTCGGTTCCCAGTACAATCAGCTGATAGCCAGAAGGATAAGGGAAATGGGTGTTTACTGCGAGCTTATTCCCGGGAATGCACCGCTGTCCGAGATAATGAGAATTGAACCTGCCGCAATAATACTCTCGGGAGGCCCTTCAAGTGTATACGATAAAGACTCCCCTCATCCTGACCCGGCGATTTTTCAGATTGAATTGCCAATGCTTGGTATCTGCTACGGAATGCAGCTGCTGACCCTTCATGAGAATGGAAAAGTAGAGGGTGGGTACGAGAGGGAATATGGCCCTGCGAAGTTGTACTGTGAAAATGATGTTGGTATTTTTCATGACATTGAATCCGGCCTGCAGGCCTGGATGAGCCACGGAGATAGAGTTGTCAAGGTTCCCGGAGGATACAGTACGATTGCGTATACGGAGTCGCTTCCGATTGCGGCCATGGCTGATATCACCAGGCGAAGGTATGGAGTGCAGTTTCACCCTGAGGTGAATCATACCGAATTCGGAGAAAGTTTGCTGAGGAATTTTGTTTTCGGAATATCCGGTATTTCACCCAACTGGAACATGAAAGCATTTCGGAAAAGTTCAATTGAAACTGTACGGAAGGAGCTTGCCGGCGGTGGTAATGTTATTCTCGGACTTTCGGGGGGTGTGGATTCCTCCGTTGTAGCTGCACTTCTTCATGAAGCAGTACCCGAGAGGTTCACGCCGATTTTCGTGGATAACGGTCTATTGAGAATGGGCGAGCGGGAAGAGGTAGTGGAGACTTTCATCGACCATTTCGGGATGCCGCTTAAGGTTATTGATGGTTCCGATGAGTTCCTTTCCGCTTTGAGCGGAGTGACAGATCCGGAGAGGAAAAGGAAGATCATCGGCAGAGTCTTCATCGAACTTTTCGAGAGGGCTGCATCCGAAATCGAGAACGTGACCCATCTTGCCCAGGGAACTCTGTACCCGGATGTCATCGAGAGTGTTTCCTTCCGCGGACCTTCTGCGACCATCAAGAGCCATCACAATGTAGGCGGCCTGCCGCAGAGGATGAACCTCAAACTGCTGGAACCGCTTCGGGAGCTGTTCAAGGACGAAGTGAGGGAGCTTGGACGTGAGCTGGGACTGCCAGAGCGTATGGTATCAAGGCATCCTTTTCCCGGTCCGGGGCTGGCGGTCAGGATACTTGGAGATATCAACCTCGAAGATCTTGACATCCTTAGAAAAGCTGACAGGATCTTCATAGATTACCTGCTGGAGAACGATCTCTACGATGAGATCTGGCAGGCTTTCGCAGTGCTTCTTCCTATCAGAACCGTCGGGGTCATGGGTGACGAAAGAACCTATGACAGGGTCATTGCCCTCCGTGCTGTAACTTCCACGGACGCGATGACAGCTGACTGGTACAGAATGCCTCCGGAACATCTGGCCAGGATATCATCCTCAATCGTTAACAGGGTCAACGGTGTAAGCCGGGTTGTTTACGATATATCCACCAAACCTCCCGGTACGATCGAGTGGGAGTAAAGCAGCTGACCTCGTCAGTTCAGGATGATTATGCTTTCTGAAGCAGTAAACTCATCTGATTGCACGACCACGTGATACAGACCCGGTGGGAGTGCATCCAGTACAAACTCATGATTGCCAGTTTCAAGCTCACCTCTGAAGGGTGTATCTACAAGCCTGCCACTGCATGAATAGACGCTTATGCTTACATTCAACCGCTGGGGAATCGAACAAGATATGCCGGCAGTTCCCCTGGATGGATTAACAGCTGAAATATGGAAACCGCTATCATCCAGGATTTCCTCCTCAGCGATCCCGGTTCCCGTCCACCCGGCAATTATCGCCATCATATACCATAGGGCCTCGCCCTTCTGGTAACAGCTTTCATCGGTCGTATGACCGTGTTGATTGCCGTAGAACTGGGGATGTTCCGCCGGGATGTCATATCCGCTGTAGTAGTATGTATGCTGTTCCCATGATGAGGAAGATGGATTGTACCACCAGCAGTCCAGGTCGGCGAAGTCGTAAAGAACCTTGTCATTAGTATTACAGAAGCTGCGTACCTGTTCGTTCCTCTGCCATCTGTTATAGCCACCGGAGCCTGTTCCCTGGGCATTTCCCGTAAAGTAGATGAACGTAACATTGGGATATTCGGCTTCAAGAACCGACATAGAATCAAGGTACGCCTGAACCTGGGACTCGCTGTAGCCATCCATCTGGCAGCACCAGCACCACATCGAGGTCTTTATCGTTGGATTGTGATCCAGTACATCTCTTGTAAGGTTCATGCCGGTTGAGGTTTCCCAGTAAAGGTCGGGAGTTATGTATGATACTGATTCCTGTCCCTGGAAAATACACCATGCTCCCGCAACGGACGGAAGGTTGCGATACCCCAATTCAAAACTGTAGAATGAACTGACCGCCTCTATGAACTCAAGTCCGTATGTCAGTTGAGAACCGTGGGAAGTATGCGCATAGTGGGAAGGAATTTCATCCTGTACTGCTATGATCCAGCTGGCCGGTATCAGATCAAGATCGGCACAGGTATGATCGATAACAGTGGCTCCGTGCAGAACAGAACACAGTGCCGTGGAAACTATCGCCAGAATAAATGAGTGTCTCATCAGATCCCCCTTTGAAAATGCCATTTGAAACAATTCTACCAGTACATTACGTAAAAAGAACTCATGAAGCAATCAGGGGCATAAACCGATTAGAAATACTTCACAGTTGACCGTTGCGAAATGCATGATCCGTACCTGGAAATGGGAAAACCGGGAAGAGCACGCTCTTCCCGGTTCAACATTATGCTGCAAGAAGCTAGAAGATGGACTTGATGCTTCCCCATGTTTCGCGTTCGATCGCAGTGGCTGTGCCTTCTATGATCTGGAAAACATCTGTCGGATCATACGGAGGGCTTCCGGTAGATGATCCGGCAACCCAACCGGTTGCATCAATGATTCTGTAAAGCTCGGTGCCTCTTACAATAGAATCCAGAATTATGTAGAGGGTTGTTCCATCAGTACGATGCATGGATACCCAGTACGTAGTTCCTCCAACTACATTGAAGTAATCAGTGTCAGGTAATGTAACTTGTGTCTGCCAGATCACATATCCGGCAAAAGTTAGACCGGTATTACCAAGCGACACTGCAGTAGGTACACCTGTCCACAGCAGAGTGCCGGGTCCGGGAGGGAGATCTGTGTAGAACAGAACTTCAAGATCTCCTGCATCGGGTACTGCCCCGGTAGTAAGCGTCCACCAGGTAACATCAGTAACTGCGTAGTTGGCGGAAGGGGTGAAATCATCAGCTACATAGTAATCAGTGAAAGATGCAAAAGCTGTGTTGAATATATCCGGCTCGGTTAAAGCATTTGTATCGATCACATCATCAGTCGCAGGCATCCAGAGAGTGTACTCACCACCGACGTGACCTGTCAGTGTTGATGAAGCGAAAGTTGCTGCAGCAGCAACAAAAAGAATAACAAAGAAC
>JAUVUL010000183.1 GCA_030600975.1 Candidatus Aegiribacteria sp. | reverse complement strand
GGATTCCATGGAAAACCCGGCAGCCAGCAGAGCCGTAGCGGCAGCAGCCAGAGTGCAGCCTGTACCATGAACGCTCTCTCCGGTGATTCTGGATCCGCTGAACCTTGTACAACCCTTCTTCGTCACCAGTATATCAACAGGGTCACCTGCAAGGTGTCCACCCTTGACCAGTACTGCTTCAGCTCCGAAGCGGATAATTGCCCTGCCGGCCTCTATCATATCCTCGGTATTCTTAATGGTTGTCCCGGAAAGTATCTCCGCTTCGTCGATATTCGGAGTGCAGAGAGTACACAGTGGCAGAAGCTCATCTCTCAGCAGATCGACCAAACCGCTCTCTACAAGGGACACTCCTCCTCCTGCGGCAAGAACCGGATCAAGGATGTATGGTATTCCGTTCAATTCCTCCCTGATGAATCCGGCGAGAGCTGAAGCATTCTCTTTGCTTCCCAGCATCCCTGATTTCATACACGCCAGGGGACCGTCATCGCATACAGCCCTGAGCTGTTCTAAAAGCATTTCCGAAGCAACAGTTTCCCACGATAGAACGTTTCCGCTGTTCTGAACGGTAACTGCGGTGACTACCGGGCATCCATGGAAACCCAGAGCCGAGGCGGTCTTCAGGTCAGCGGGTAATCCTGCCCCACCGCTGGGGTCCGTTCCACCAATAAAAAGCAAAACATCGTTCATGCGGTATAACCCCCTGTGCTAAGTAAACAATAGGAAAACTGATAATACCAGGGAAAGCTCCGCCACGTCAAGAAAACAAGGGCTGATGAACTCACAGAACAACTATCTGGTACACACTTTTCACTTTCAGAGCCAGGAAACCTGCTTCTAATCCGACCTCAATTTCAGGAAAGTCATCCCTCCAGAGATGAAGAGTATGTGATATCGGTACACGGACAGCAGGAGACTATGAGAAATGCAGTGAATTTGCTATATCTCAATGCTGCGGTTTGTTTCAAATACAGTGAGGAAAAGCATGCTTAATCTTGTTCCCCGCCTGATTTCACTGAATTTTTCCGATGGTCATCTTTCAGGATCTGTTTCCGGAAGTGTACTGATATTCGATGTGTCAGGTTTCGCATCCATGGCAGAAATCCTTTCCAGAAAGGGAAAAAGGGGAGCAGAAGTACTCTCAAATACGCTGAACAGCACTTATTCCAGAGGAATCCTGTCAATGATCAGGGGAAGTGGAGGCTTTGTATCCGGATTCAGCGGAGACTCATTTGCTGTAATCTTTCCTGGAACTGCGATTGAAAAAGCAGAAGCTTTTGGAAAAGAGATGCTGAAAAAACTGGCTCTGGCATCAGCATCTTCAACTGCCAGAATCGTATTCAAGGTTGGAGGTTCTGATGGAATAATAGACTGGGGGATATTCGGAAGAGAGAGGAAAGGATGGTTCTTCTCTGGAGATGCATTCAGAAGGGCTTTTCAGGCTCTTGAAAAACCCGAACAAGGAGGTTTTGCTTTATGCAGAAAAAAAACACCTGCAGGTGAGACTTTTTCTGCTGACAGAATGGGTGGACGAGCTCCGGATAGAATTCTCGAAACCAGCTTTTTTCCCGAGAAATTACTCAACTCGGAACCATACGGTGAGTTCAGAAGGGTATTTTCGGTATTCCTGACTCCAGTGGATGTTGAAGAAGATGATCAGGAACTGATCAGATCAATAGCCCCGGAGGTGATACAGTCTTCAGTAGAAACAGGAGGATTTTTCAATGGAGTTCATTACGACTCGAATGGATTCTATTTTCTGACCCTGTTCGGAGCTCCGGAAGCTCATGAGAATGATCTTGACCGTGCTTTGATTTTCGCCCGCCAGATACAGCACTCTACTTCCTTTCCCATCAGAATAGCTATTTCTTCGGGAACCGTGTACGCCGGTTTTCTGGGTTTTCGACAGATGGGAACCTACACAGTTCTTGGAAGTCAGGTAAATATAGCTGCCCGGATAATGAGGTTTGAGCAAAATTCTGGTATCTATGTAAGTGACAAAGTCGCCAATAATACTCCAGGATCAAGCACAGCAATCTCAGTCAGAGTTAAGGGCATGACCGATGAAGTCAATATCTTCAAGCTTAATGACAGCACTGCTGAATCAGGCGGATATCCTTATGAGGGCAAGCTTCTTGGAAGAGATGAAGAACTGCGGACAATTACCGGGCTGGCCCGAAATTCGGCAGATGAGTCTACTGGTAGTGTTTTACTTGTTTCAGCTTCAGCAGGAATCGGCAAGACCCATCTCCTTTGGGAGGCTGGTAATGTTCTGGAAACCCAGGGATTCCGAAGAATCCATCTGAGATGCGATGATATCATCAGACGAAGCTTCGGACCATTTGTCACATTTCTGAGAGATTATTTCCAGCAGAAGAGGGATTCATCTGAAAAGGATAATCTTACCGCATTCAACAGGATATTCCAGACCATATGTGCGAATAAAAGAGATCAGTATCCGGACATGGTTCAGGAACTTGAAAGAACCGTATCATTTCTTACCGCGCTTCTTGGAATTGATATGCCGGGCTCTCTCTATCATCAGGTTGGGCCGGAGGGAAAGCAGGAGAATACAATTACAGCCCTGCGGGAATTCTTTCTCAGTATTGCACAGCCTGAACCACTTTTCATGGTTATAGACGATATTCAGTGGCTTGATGACAGTTCCGAATCCCTAGTGAGGAGCATGACCAGAAATCTGGATAATATTCCCATTGTTTTTGCTCTTGCAGCCAGAACACATGACGATGGCTCAAGAATAGAAATCCCCACTGAAAAGGAACCCTTTGTTATTAACCTTGAACCCCTTCAACAACAGACACTTCCCGAACTTGTAAAGGATATTCTGGGAGGAATACCCGACCCCGATCTGGAAAAATTCCTGGCAACACACTCCCGTATGAATCCATTCTATCTTCGCCAGTACGCTGTATATCTTGCCGTGTCATATTCCACAAAGAAAAAGAATAACATTATTACTCTCTCCACATCTCCCGATATGATTCCCAGAGGAATCATTGATCTCCTGATGGCACGAATTGACCGCCTGTCGGGTGATCTGAAAACAGTTGTAAAAACAGCTTCGGTTCTAGGGTTTGAGTTCAATACCAGGGTTCTTTCAACCATGCTTACAGGCAGAGAGCTCGCTCCTTTGCTCAGCAGTGGTGCAAAGGAGAAACTCTGGTCATCTGTTTCAGAAATCGTGTACATCTTTCAGCACACTCTTCTCCGGGAAACAGCATACAGTATTCAGATGGAAAGTGAGCTTGTTAAACTTCACAATATTGCAGCCTGTGCGATTGAGAATATTTATCCGGGTGATGAGGCTTTCTTTCCTGATCTTGCATACCATTGGGACAAGGCGAAAGATAGAGAGACAGCATGTTTTTACCTTGATAAAGTGCTTCAGGCTGCGGAAAGGAGCGGTGATGTTAAACTCAGTTACAAGTGCGTTGTAAGGTTGAGGGAACTTCTTGAGATTCAGCCGGACAGGATGGAACAGTTAATTGGTGTGATGATAAAAGAAATCAAGATCCTTGGAATATTCGCCAGATGCAGGGAAGCTGTGGAACTGGCCATGAGGACCGAAGAACTGGCCCTGTCCAGGGGAGACAGAAAACGATACGCAGAGGCAATGGGTATGCGCGCCTGGCTTACCTCTCGTCTTGGAGACATGAAAACAGCCCTGGAGGTAAATGAGAAAGCACTCGAAATTCATAATGAGCTTGGATATCTGAGGGGAATATACGAATCCACCGGACATCTTGCAGCGATCAAGTTCATGACAGGTCATGTAAGTGAAGCCAGGAAACTGTTTGAGAAGCAGCTGAGAATATTTGAAGAGATGAAGGATGATGATGAAAGCAACGCCAAGGTGTACAATAATATGGCATGTACAGCAGTTGATCTTACCGAAAAACAACAGATTCTCGAGAAAGCAATTGATGTGGCGAAACGGCACAAGGACAAAAGGTTGCATTCGGTAAGCCTTGGAAATCTTGCGGATGTATTTCAAAAGAAGTATCAATTTGAAAAATCAGAAATGGCTTACCGGAAAGCGCTGGCAATCGCCCGTGAAATCGGGGACAGATACTACATATCCTATCACTCATGTGGACTTGCAATACTGAAGATAGATAAGGGAGACTACTCTCAGGCGGAGAAGATGCTTCAGGAATACTTTGAGACCTCCCGTGATATAGGTATTCTTTATGGTGAGGCGGAAGCACTGGGTTACATGGCGATCGCTCTGATGAGAAAAGGTGAGCTGGAACGGGCTCTGAGTACTTTCAATCAGGCTCTGCTGATTCTCAGGGAGCTTGATTACGCCCACTATATCTACGTCTTTCAGTCGGACAGAGCAAGAACTCTTTTCCGGCTCGGAAGATTTCCGGAAGCGGAAGCTGCCGTCAGAGAGTCTAATTCCCTGATAGAAGAACAGGAAAAATCTGAAGCCTTGCTGGAGAACGATTCCCTACTGCAGAGAATTCGTTTTGAAAACGCCGAAACTATCGAGGAAAAGCTGAATTGTATCAGGAGTGTTCAGGAAATCATCTCGAAAGCATCAGATCCTGTCAGCATTGTTATTCCTGTACATGATCTCTGGGAAATGGTTCAGAACCCCGGGGATGATATACCTGAAGAACTCTCACCGGCAATATTGAGGAAGGAACTCGTTAGAATTCTCGACGGGGCTGCTGAGGAAAAGCCCACCTATGATATCATTTCCATACGGGATGAGATCAGAAACATTACTTAGAACTTATTCATATTAAAAATATCTGCCTGAAAATCGTTATCATCGAATAAGAACTGGATGCCTGCAATGATGCATTCCGCACGCTCCAGCGGCTTAATCCTGATCCTTCTTCGGTATCGTGAAATGGTGGCTTTCAAAGCGATCGCCGCCCAGCCATATGTCTACCTTGATACCGTTGCGTGTTCTCGAGACATCACAGTGCTTCACCTGCCACCCGAGCAGATTAAGCCGGGAAGCACCAAGCATATCATGACCGGTCATGGCACCGTAATAACCGGCCAGCTCCGGTCTCTTCTGACTGTTCAACGCAAGGTCTATTTTATCGATCTCCTCATCGCTGTG
>JAUVUL010000257.1 GCA_030600975.1 Candidatus Aegiribacteria sp. | reverse complement strand
GGCGATGAAGTCCGCACGCCGCAGATCGTAGGGCCTGAACTCAGACAGCACCTGCTTCAGAATAAGAAAGCCTTCAAGACGGTTGAAATGAACGGTAATGCCCTGCTGATTAATTTCGGAAAGAGAAGAAAACCGGATGAATATGCTGAACTGGTGGCCCTGGCCATGCCGGTTTATTACATGGCGGTCAACCATGGCAGCGCCTGGTAAAAGAGGGAGGAGAGGGACGGAGGTATCTAATTACCTCCGTCCCTATCCGTAAGGAATATCAGTTCTTATGAAGAATATTGAGATAAAAAGAGAATATCTTGACGATCTGAGTGGGCTTTATAACCGGCGATACCTTAACATAAAAGGTCCGGAATATTTACAGAAAGCCTGTCAGGAGAGCAAGCCTTTATCTATCTTACTTCTTGATCTCGACCATTTCAAGAATGTAAACGATACGTACGGACATTCAATGGGTGATTCGGTGCTTGCTCAGTTTGCATCCTTTTTAGAGGAAATTATCAGGCAGGATGATTCCGTATTCCGTTACGGCGGAGATGAATTCGTCTGTCTTCTGCCAGAGATCGACTTCGAACAGGCAAGTAGAATTTCACAGCGGTTTATCGAGCAATGCCGGTCAAGGGAGTTCGCACAAATAAGGTTAACGATGAGCATTGGCATTGCTTCATGTCCTGAAGATGGTACTGAATGGTCAACTATATTCAATACTGCCGATAAGAATCTCTACAGCGCGAAAAGGCACGGCAGGGATCGGATTGGAATCCGAGCCCTCCTTGAGAAGAGCCTGATCATTCCTGCCGTTGAGCTGATCGGACGATCTTCAGAGCTGTCAATGCTGGAGGATATAGTAAAATCTGTTCTCTCCTTCAGGGGAGAAGCAGTCTGCATAAGCGGTGAAACCGGTGTCGGAAAAACTCGACTATTTCAAGAAATATCACTTATCAAGTCTCCAGAGAAGACACCATTCATATGCAGCAATCTGTCGGCCACGACCTGTTCCATACCCTATTACCCATTCAGGGAAGTTCTTCGTTCCCTGATTTTTATGCAGAATGAGCAATACTTTGATAAGCTTACCAGAGTTTACCAGATAGAGCTTGCCAAGATCGTTCCTGAAATCCTTAAGAAGCCTGTGGAAGAAGGCAAAGAGGTTCTGATGGTTGACAGATTCAGACTCTTCGAAGGTGTGAGAAAATTCCTTGAACTTCAGATCGTAAACGGTCCTCTATTCATCTGTATTGACAATATTCACTGGGCGGATGAGAACTCATATGAGCTTCTTCACTACCTTGTAAGAGCTTTTCGAAACAAACCCATTCTATTCATACTTGTCTATCGTATTGAAGAAATCCAACACAGTACTTTTCTGGATGTTCTTCATTCCATGGTTCGTGAGAACCTTATAAAGGAAGTCACTCTTGAACCTCTGGACAAGCATGAAGTTACCAGGATAATCTCATCTATCATAGACGCGGAATCTCCATCAGAACTTACCGAGTACATTTACAGAGAAACAGGGGGTAACCCCTTTTTCATAGAGGAGCTGCTGAAGTCTCTGAAAAATGACGGTGCTCTGAACTGGAATGGAAAGATATATGAATTTGATGAAAGCTCAGCAAAGACAATTCCGTATTCAGTAAAAGGCGTAATCGAAAGAAAACTGGAGAAACTGAGTGACAAAGCCTATTCACTCCTGGAGCATGCCTCCGTAATCGGAAGGGCGTTCGATTTCAGCTTTCTCCGTGCCGTAACAGGTATTAACGAGGGGCAGCTCTTTGATCTTCTGGACGAAATATTCGAGGTAAGGCTGCTTTCAGAGAGAGACGGAGAGCATTACTTTTTTTCTGAGGATATTATCAGAGAAATAATCTATAACCGTATGAGTAAAACAAGGATGAGTCGATTCCATCGCGGCGTGGGTGAGAATCTTCTCTCTCTTCACAGTGAAAATATCGAGAAAGTTGTCGAGGAACTCTCGTATCATTTCTACCAATGCGGTGATCATGAAAAGGCGGTTGAATTCAGTATCATTGCAGGAGACAGGGCAAAATCCGCTTACGCCAGCCGGGATGCCATCAGGTTCTATACCCTGGCAATAGACTGTCTGGAATCTTCTGAAAATCCGAATACGGAATCTCGATTATCTGAATGTCTCAGGAGCCGGGCTTTTATTTACAATCTGCTTGGAGAGAACGACCTCGCGATAACCGATCTTGAGAAGGCGATAAATCATTCGAAACTAACCGGGAACCTTTGCGATAGAGCGGATAACCTCATCGAAATCAGCAAGGTATACAAGGATGTATCTTTCTACGACAAGGCGGTGGAATCCGCTGAGAGCGCACTCAGGATATACAGAAAAGAAAAGAACATCAGGGGCGAAGCATTCAGTCTCACAAGAATTGCAGTTGGAAAACGTATGCTTCGCGAATATGAGGTTTCAATCAAGTATTTCAAGCGTTCCCTGGTAATAGTACGAAAACATTCACTACATGAGATTGAGATAACGGCACTGAACGGAATGGGTTCATCCTATACCGGAATGGGTGAATATAAAAAGGCTTTGAAGCTCTACAATGAATCGCTGAATATCAGTAAGAAAATAGGCGACAAAACAGGTCAGATAGCTTCACTTGTAAATATAGGGAATATCGATTACTACAAAGGGAATTTCACAGGAGCTGTTGAATTGTATGGCAAAGCGATGACTATCATAAAGGACATCGGGAATCGAAGATCTGAAGCTATCACATGTAATAATCTCGGCTGTATCTGCACACTTATGGGAGATTATGTGAATGCTCAGAAATACCTGAGCAATTCTCTGGAAAAGTACAGAGAAACTGGAGATAAAGTCAATGAAGCCGGATGTTTTCTCAATCTTGGAGAGATGTATGCCAGACATGGTAATATCCAGAAGGCAATTGATATAATTGAAGATGCAATCAGGATCTATAAAGAAACACCAGATCCGGACGGACTCACTAAATGCTACATTCGGAAAGGCAGGGCTTATCTTGAGAATAACGATATTCACAATGCCAGGGATTGTTTTGACAAAGCCGAAGGAATCGTGAAAGATATAAAGTCAAAATTTCTGATTGCTTCATTACTGACAGCAACAACGACCCTTCATCTGGAAGAAGGAGACATAGGTAACGCCAGAGAACGCCTGGAAGAACTCCTATCTCTTCTGAAAGGATTAGACTCAAAGGAAATACAGGCTGAAGCACTGTACCTTGAAGGTCGGGTATCGCTAAAAGAGGGGGACTTCAACACGGCAAAATCCAGTTTCAACAGGTCATTGTCGCAATTCGAGGAGCTTAAGGAAAGGTTCATGCTTGCCAAGGTTCATTACTATCAGGGTTTGATGTTCGGAGAATTGGGTAATGAAGCCGAGGCTGAAGAAAAAACAAGGCAGTCATTTGAAATATTCACTGAACTCGGCGCAGAAAAATGGTTGGCTAAGTTCAACGTGTAGAAATCCTTCTCCTTCACTTGTGCGGACTACTCGAGAAGATAGAGTACCTGATATCCCTCCTCCGGGTCTTCCTCCCACGCCAGGATGCCTTCCTGAGAAACGCTTGTTTTCCAGCTCCAGCCCTCCTGCGGGAAGACTGCATGACGAAGAAGTTCTCCCGAGGTATCGAAGATATCAAAGAAGGGTGTATCGATAGTGCCTCGCCTTACCCAGAGGTTGCCGTCCGGTCCTATGTCCACTTCTGTAACCATATCCTTGTATGGGTCAGGCTCGAAGATCATTCCCGCTCCGCCTCCACCACTCAGCCGGTTGATGTAGTTATTTACATATATGCTTTCTGCGGTGATTTCTTCCGGTGTCTTTTCCACCGGGATCAAGTCCATTGGAATGCTGAGAATTTCTTCTCCCTCCGGATTCCATCCTGTTATTCGATACTCTTCACTGTCCTTGAGGGAGAAATAGATCCTGTCCGAACCGTTTCCACCGATACTGAGAGGATCAAGCATATCGATAAGGAACATGGATGGATTTTCGATTAATTCGGCCATGCTTGCTTCAATGGAGTCCTGCCAGTAGATCAGGTCCCATTCTTCCTCTCCGTATGTGTAAAGAGCTACACGGCGATTCATCACGATTTTATTATCAACGTTG
>JAUVUL010000034.1 GCA_030600975.1 Candidatus Aegiribacteria sp. | reverse complement strand
ATACCCACACCTGCCGGAACCGGTACCATTCACGGTGCCCTGGTGCTTGTTCTTCCGGGGCTCATCGGGATAACCGTGGAGAACACAAGAATACTGGCGCTGCTGTTTCATACCACCCAGTTCATGCCGATTATTCTGGTCGGTCTTATCGTTGCGGTAAGGGAGGGTGTAACTGCATCCCAGGTGAGCAGTCTCGCTGACTCGGAAATACAGGATATGCCAGATTGACGCGGAAGTAAACATATACTCTCCCGGAGAAATGTATGTTATTTACAATCTTGCATTAATGAATGCATATTACCTGGAATGATTTTTGCCTGTATAAATTGAGAAGGGTTAATGAGCGGATTGGCAGGTTTTCTTTTTAGAAGAAACAAGGCTGATGGTTATCCGGGAAAGGGATTTTTCGGTAAACCCGAGCCTGAGTGGAGAGCAAAGGTCAACCGTGCGCTCTGCAAGGGCTGCGGAGACTGCTGCTCAGCCTGCTATTATCGAAGGATAAGAATTGACGGTAAAGGAAGGGCACATGTCAGGAGAGGCTGCTCCGGATGCGCAGCCTGCATGAATGTATGTCCATCCGGCGCGATTACTATGATCGACATTGATTGAAAGGGATTACGATGCCAACTTATGAATACAAATGCAAGGATTGTGGTCACAAGTTTGATGAATTTCATCAGATGAATGATACTGCTGAGAGAAAATGCCCCGAATGCGGAAGTACGGCTGAAAAGATGATCGGAACGGGTTCCGGGATCATCTTCAAGGGTGCCGGATTCCATGCGACCGACTACGCTAAATCGAAGTGTGCTGATAGACCGGACAGCTGCCCCTCCGGCACATGCTGTCGTAATGATTAACGCTGTCTGTCTCTGGTAGCAGTTTTCTTAAGATAGTATATACTAGCCTGTATTTCCTGATTTGATTTAAGGAGGTCCGCTTTGCTGAGAAAGTTGTTTCCGATTCTCCTGATATCACTGCTGGCCTGCGGGAACAGCAATCGCAGCAGCGACGGAGCAATACAGGTTCTCTTCTGGCACGCGATGGGTGGCCCCCTGGGAGAGTATCTTGAGGATACACTTATTACCGAATTCAACGCAACACATCCCGAGATAGAGATCATCCCTGTAAGTATGGGCAATTACAGGGCTCTATGCCAGAAAATACTGGCCAGTGTAATGGCGGGAGATACACCCGTGATAGCCCAGGCTTACGAAACCTGGACATCACAGCTCATAAGAGGTAACGCCCTTGTTCCGATGGACTCGCTCATGGAGCTTGATTCTGAGGAGATCACCGAACGCTGGAACAACGATTTCTTTCCTGTTTTCCAGCGCAACAATACCTACGACGACCGCATCTACAGCTTCCCCTTCAATAAGAGTGTGCAGGCTCTTTATTACAATGTTGAAATGATGGACAGCCTGGGTCTGCATCCTCCTGAAACATGGGAGGATTACCGGATGGTTCTTATGGCTCTTACCAGGGACGGGAATAATGATGGAGACCTTCTGGATGACTGCGATCGCTGGGGAACCGCATTCACTCCAAGCGTGGGAATGTTCGAGAACCTGCTGCTCCAGAGAGGCGGAGCCCTTCTCAACAGTGACAGCACCAGAACTGCCTTCGCGTCGCAAGAGGGGATAGACGCGCTGCAGCTGCTGATAGACCTTATACATACGGACGGGTCCGCCAGAATATCCTCCGGTTACACACACCAGAATGATTTTGCCGATGGTAAAGTTGGAATTGTACAGGGATCCACAGTCTCCCTGGCTTTTATGGAGAATACCATGGAAAGAATGGAAGAGAACGGAGAGGATGTCTTCACTCTCGGGATAGCTCCTCTTCCGCAAGACAGGGAACAGGCTGTGATTATTGCTGGAACAAATGTGATCCTGTTTAAATCCGACCCCGCCCTGGTGGAAGCCGGATGGGAATTCGTTAAATGGTTCACTGAGCCCCGACAGCAGGCAAGATGGAGCGCTGCTACAGGCTATATCCCGGCAACCAGGAGTTCCTTCGACCATCCCGAGATACAGGAACGTCTTCGGGAGTACGACGGTCTGATAGATGTAATGCTTCAGGTGGAGTACGCTCAATTCGAACCACAGAGAACATTCTGGTACGATGGCAGACTGTTCCTGTCAGAAGCTGTTGAAATCGCGCTCTACGGAAGAATGAGTGCAGAGGATGCTCTGGGGAGGGCTGCAAGGCTTGCGGATGCGGAGCTTAGGTCCGAACTGGACTGATTATTACACAATTATGAAAGGGGAGACGATGAGAAATAGTTTCCCGGTTCTGATTCTAACCTTGTTCATCGGGTTGGCCGGAGCCCAGACAGTAACCATTGAGGAAGCCAGAGAAGACCTCAACGGAGACGGGATCCCCGATCATCTGGGTGAAATAATGACCGTTGAAGGAATCGCCACCTGCGAGGGGACTCTATTCTCTTCAACAGGTTTGAGTTTCTACGTTCAGGATGAAACTGCAGGTATAAACGTTTACGCTTACAGTTCGGCCAGTCCAGGTGCTATAGCGGCTGGAGAACGATGGAGGATAACCGGCGAGATCATGCAATACAACGGCCTGGTTGAAATTTCTCCCTCGGAGCCATCAGATTTTGTCTACATTGATAACCCCGGAGTTCCCGAACCCCTTCAACTCGGTCTGAATCAGGGTGTCAATGAAGGAGTTGAAGGCCTTCTTCTCGTGCTTGGAAACAGTACTGCGGGACAGTGGGTGACCGTTGCCAATACTCCCGAGTCTGCAGGAGGAGGATACAATTTTGAAGTCTGGAACGGACATACTGCTGTTGCCATCCGCGTGAATGAGACCACTGGCATAAGCATTTCGAACATTTCAGCGGGAACACGTTTGTTCGTTACGGGCATCGGAGGTCAGTACGATTCCGAACCACCATACGACAGTGGTTATCAGCTGCTTCCCAGGTATCAGTCCGATCTGCAGATCTACCAGCCTGCTATTTCGGACGGTTTTCATCTTACATTGCTAACCGATAACCCCTTTGCCCCTTCACTTGGTGAGATTTTGAATATGGAGTATGGCGGCCCGTCCGACATGAGGTTCACAGTTACTGTTTTCGACAGATCCGGGAGGGATGTCAGGCACCTTGCCGATTCGCGTCCTGCCGGTGATGTTGTGCAGTGGAATGGCAAGAACGATTCCGGAGAAATACTTCCAATAGGACCCTATGTGGTTCTACTGGAAGGCGTGGATGCAGACGGCAAGCGGTATACGACGACTGAGACTGTTGTCGTAGCAGCTCCGCTGAATTGAGGTGGCAATGATGCGTATCAAACCAGCAGTATTTTTCTTTGCCCTTCTGATTCTGGCAGGGCAGTCACTGGCAGCTTTTGAGGAGCTTGAGATAGGAGTGGCCTCACAGGCCATGGGCGGCACAGGTGTTGTTCTTTTCGGAGCCGAAATGGCTCTTTTCAACCCCGCTGCCATAGCGGGAGTCTATGACAGAAACGTAACCGTTTCCGGCAGGCTTCCATTTTCGAATATGGATTTCGGAACATATGGAATCGACGGCGCATTTCATCTCAGTGGAAGATGGAACCTCGGTTTAAATCTCCGTTATTTCGGTGGAGACCTCTACAATGAGCAGATGGCCGCTGTGACCCTGGCCGGAATGCTTACGGATGACATGTCATTCGGGTTGCAGCCTGTGATCTGCATGGCATCAATTGCTGATGGAGTCTCGGAATACGGGAGTGCCACCACAATGGCAGTGAATATGGGTTTTCAGGTAAGGATGTACAATCGATGGCTTCTTGCCGCATCGGTAAGAAATCCATTCCAGGCAAGGCTTGGGAATAGCAGCGAATACCTGAAAAGAAGAGTCGATGTAGGTCTCCGGTACGAGCCTGTTACGGACATGATCTCCGCTCTGACCTTCTCAAGGGATTTTTACGGTATGAGAATTCATGTGGGCCAGTCTCTTCCACTCGGGCCTGTTATAATTCTGGCCGGTGTTCAGAGCAATCCTGTCTCCATTTCCGGAGGTATGGTTGCTTCCACCTTCGGTATTTCGCTCAAGTACGCTGTCATTACTCATCCTCAGCTGGACCTTACTCACCAGTTCGGGGTGACTTATGATTTCTAGCCTGATACTTGCTGTCTGCATAGGCCTTACCGTCCCGGGTGGGTTCGACCTGAACACGGCAACGCTACATGAACTGCAGGAGCTTGATGGGCTCGACTCACAACAGGCATTTGACCTCTATTCATATATCTACGAAACAGGTGGCCTCCTCTCTATCTACGACGTTATGGAGATACCGGGGTTTGGTGCAGAGGAGCTTGAGTACCTCAAGAATAACTGCGTGGTAGTCCCCCCTTCTGAGGGGAGGATTTCCCCCGACATTATCAGCATCATGGAAAGGCTTGCAACCGAAGACGGACCTGGCGATGCAGCGGTGGACATGTGGGAGAATTACCTTCTTCGCCCTATTCCCATAAATTCGGCCACATCCTGGCAGCTTCGAAGCCTGGACAGGGTAAGCCTCATCGACGCCGCGGCGGTTGAGAGAAGGCTTAACACTCTGGGACCTGTTTCAAGCGTATACTCTCTGCGGAATGCTGACGATCTTACCTATTATGGATACAGGAATCTGAGGGATTACGTATCCGTTCGTGACCTTGATCTGAGTTCCATGGAGTTCTTTGGAAGCTACAGGATCGTCATTGATGGCGGTGATGGCAGGGATAACGATGAAGAAGGATTGAATATGATGCTCAGTGATCTCCACTCGGCCATATGCGATCTTGAAGAAGGCGGAAGAGGGTATACCGATGCTGACAGCATCGCGTGGACCGAAAGGCTGGCCAGCGAACACATCGAATTAATGCAGGCGGTTAACGTAACCGGCTGGGAGCACCGGGTACGCCTTGGGCTGGGTGACAGGTTCCGCGGGGGTACCAGACTCTCACGAGGCAGGAATTCCACCTCCGGGTTCGGGCTTTTTTCGGACCTTGAACTGGGGGATCTGAATAACAGGTTCGATATAGCCAAGGGTTTTGTTTCAATGGAAAATATCGGTGTTGTGAACCAGGTCGTACTGGGTAACTACAATATTTCTCTCGGCCAGGGGCTCATGATCGATAACTCAGACGAACTCATGTACAGATCAACGTACCGGACATGGGGCCTGTATCCTGATCTGACCTCCACTCACCAGTTCGCCCTTACGGGCGGAGCAATTGAAATGCGGGCAGGTCCGTTCCTCGGTTACGGTTTCTATTCGAACTCTGCCAGAGACGCACTCAGGAGCATCGATGGGACACCGAACATACTTGTCATGTCTACCGTTAGAACATGGTCCTACGCTGATGTTGTGAAAGAGACCACCTTTGGTGGGTACGGCTTTTACGATTTCGGCGGATTCCTACCATGGGGCACCGCACTGGGCCTGGGAGGCATGAAAATCACTTACAGCGATTCCATTGTACCTGACTGGGAGGCGATGGATATCCCGGGAGACGCACAGAACTGGGACTGCCCGGAGTACGATATCCTGACTGCAGCTAAAACATCCTCTTTCATCGGCATTTCCGCCCAGACAATTCTTGATAATATGAGCCTGGAGGGGGAATTTGTCCGTCAGGACAACGAAGCTGTAGCCATGCTTGCAAGGGGAAGATGGCAGAATGATTACTTCTATCTTCTCGGGATCTGGAGACACTACGACCTCGGATACAGCAATCCTTACAATCGGGGTTTCACAGAACAGCTGAGATACGATGATACCGTCTTCGAGAAGCCCTATTATCTCAACGATCCCCTGGCGTCGCAGCTTGCGCAGTGGCCGACCCCGAAGCCTGAAGAGGGGCTTTACATAGAGAGCCGTTTCCAGGTAAGCAGGAGCATCACTTTCACAAAGGTCTACCTTGATCTCTGGCGTTCCATCCCATGGAATTTTGATAACCACAGGTTTCAGGGTGAGGTCGAATACCGGCCGGATTTCCCCATAAGGTTCAGGCTCAAATGCAAATACCAGGAAAAAACAAAGATGCATGATGTGATCCCCACGACCTCCCGCACCACTGAATACACATTCAGGACTTTCTTCCTGCCTTCGAACAGCGATTACTTCGATGTCCGGCTGCGGTACGGGATGGTCGAGCTTACGCCCAACCCCCGGTACGGTGATGACAGGCTGATGACAGGCGGCTACATAGCCGTCCGGTGGGAGCATAATTTCAGCGAGAATCTCTCTGTTCTGGGTGGAACAACCCTCTGGTCAACCAACGGGATGAGCCAGTGGGAATTCGAAGATACGGGCATTGATTTCCTGGATGGTGACGGTACAAAATTCTATGTGACCATAAAGAACAATCTGTCAGACAATCTTCAGTTTAGGCTGAGGGTATTGAGGAAAGATACATTTTATCCCCGAACCGGCCTGTACAGACCCGACCCCGATGATGCTTTCTATTATGAAGGTGATCCGGGCAATCCGGTGAGGGATTTTTGCGATCACGTTACAGACTATGGCATCCGATGTCAGCTGGATTTCCGCTGGTAGGGTGGAGGAAGAATGAGCATTATTGCAGCAGGAATATTATCGTTTATGATTGCCGGGCTTCCCGAAGTTATGTGGCTCGGCAACCCGGTGGGCTCCGCTTCAGCTGTATCACACGGTATGGGTGAATGCGGTTTTATGGAAGTTTCCGCCCTCGGAATACTGGAAAACCCTTCTCTTCTGGGTATCTCAGACCACGGGCTACAGGTTGAATTCTCGGCGGGTATGGATTTCTTTGTTGAAAAACGAACCCGTCGTGTATACGACCAGTTCGAAAGTTCTATCGGTGAATCCGAATTTGCCTTCAATAAGGGTATAGGTTTCTTTCCAGGTGGGGTTGCTCTGGCTGCCAAAGGTTTAGGCGGTTTGCCGGAATCCCTGGCATTTGCTGCCGGCTGGAGAGTACCGGCGTTTTACGGGTACAGCTATGAGCGTACTGTAAGGGATGCGGCCTATGTAATAACCGGAGATGGAAGACTGGATGTATCGGGTATACTGAACGAATTCACTCTGGCTGTAGCCTTCATCCCCTCTGACGTTTTTTCCTTCGGTCTGGCCGGAGGCTACGTTACGGGTTCTCGAGATGTCACATGGGAAGTTACACATGTCGACCCCTTACTTGACAGCACACGTTCACATCGCAGCGAAACGGCGAACGGTATCGTAACAAGAGGCTCGATACTGTTCTCTCCTGACAGGAGAGTCTTTGTCAGCGCAGCCCTCGAATATCCCATGCCTCTTTCGATTTCTCCGGAAACTGACGGCGACCCTGTAACCTGGAATGTGCTTTCCGAAACGGATTATGATCTTGATATGCCGATGATTCTGAGACTCGGCTCGATTTACATTCCGGGAAACAGCCTGAGATCAAGATTCGTTGGAGAATTCTTCTGGAGTTCAGACGGTTCCCTGGAGTTCGAAGGTGAAAATCTGGGCATGAAAAATTCCTGGGGAGTTAATGCCGGAGTTGAGAATACGCTGCCTGGAGGCCCGGTGGCAAGATTCGGCTTTGGCTACAAACGTTCACCCTTAGCGAGCGCTCTTGATAGAATGAATTTCACGGCGGGGCTGGGTTTCTGTATCAGCGAATGGAACCTTGACCTGGGAGCAAGTTTCTCTCCTGACAGATGGAGGCAGACCGAGATCACCGGCCTTCCATCCTTCGTTGCAGGAGACAGCCTGACCGTCGAGGAAACGGATACAAGGGTGATGATTTCCATCAGCGGGTATTTGACCTGTAGGCGGGAGGATAAAGTGAGAATACTGCTACCTGTTCTGCTGCTTGCCCTGACATTTGCGGCAGGCGCGGACACCATATATCTGAATATCCTGCACACAAACGATATACATGGCGGAATAGTGCCAAGGGAAGCTACTTTCCTGAATCCCGACTTCCCTCCCATGATCGGAGGAGGCGCATACATAAGCTCCTACGTAGATGGAGTCAGGGAGGAGTGCAGTGAAAACGGCGAGTACTGTATTCTGATCGATGCGGGCGATATTTACCAGGGAACACCCACCGGAAATTACGAAAGCGGAGAATTCATAGTAGAATGGATGAACGCTGCGGGTTACGATATGATAACCCTCGGCAATCATGATTTTGACGATGGGACCCAGAATACCCTGGATCTTTGTGAGCAGGCTGATTTCCCGGTTGTCTGCGCGAATTTTGTGGATTCAGCTACCGGGGAAATCCCCTATCCGATCATTCCCTACGAGATTATTGACTATGATGGAGTCAGTATCGCTTTCATAGGACTGGTCACGACTGATACATACGGACTTGTCAATCCTGAGCTTCTCGGCAGCTACATTTTCCTGAATGAAGTGGAGTGTACCGAAAGGTACATAGAGGAAGCTGAGGAGCAGGGAGCCGACATCATAATACTGGTTTCTCATCTCGGGCAGCCGGGGGATCCGGACAAGTATCTTGAAAGGGTTTACGAAGCCTGGAATGCAGGCGAGGAGTATACGAAGGATTTCTGCATGAATCATGCCGAGCTCACATGCCTTGTCTCCGGGATTGATTTAATTGTCTCGGGGCATACACATCTGGGATTCGCCGAACCCTGGGTAAGCCCGGTAAACCATACACTGGTAGTCCAGGGATACGCCAATGGAACCGGTATCGGCCGTATACGATTGGAGATAGACACCGACACAAAGACCCTTATCGGATACGATCTCCCCGAGGGAGAGGAATACATCAGCCTTCTCCACGATGAATTCTGGCCTGATCCTGCGATAGCGGAGATGATAGAAGGTTTCAGATCCGTTGCCGAAGCCGGAATGGATCATGTCATAGGTGAGGCTGTCGAGCAGATACCAAGAGGGAACGCTGAACATCCCCTTGGCAGACTTATTGCCGACGCCATGCTCTTCAGTACCGATGCCGATGTTGCACTCATGAATCGCGGTGGAATAAGGGCTGCCATACCGAGTCTCGGCAGGCGCCACCGGTAAGGGAACTATTGAGGCACACGTGGTCTGGATTTAAGAAAGGTCCTCCGACAGCAAAAAATTACGAAAGGCATGAGCAAGAGGTGAAAGAACCCGCTGGTTATGCCATATCAGATAGAACTGCCGGCTAAGTTGAACTCCTTCCAGGACAGAGGGGAGCTTCCGATCGATCCTTCAGAATTGCTCTGCTGATTGATACCCCCGGAATAGT
>JAUVUL010000218.1 GCA_030600975.1 Candidatus Aegiribacteria sp. | reverse complement strand
CAGCTCTCCAGCTCCCTTATGATGCTTCCGACGGAACGAGTGCGCAGTCTCCTTCCGCTCACGAGGAAGACGGGGCAGAAGATGCACCTGCCCGGGCAACCTCTTGAAGTAAGCACCGGTGTAAGTGGAGCGCCGGTCTCCGGGTCTGGATAGAGCTCGTTCCGAAGCAGGTCCCTGGCCGGGAACGGCAGTGAATCCAGATCCTCCGGAGGTGGTCTGTCCGGGTTGCGAACAACCCTTCCGTCGCCATCCAACCGGGAGACGCCCGAAACCACAGCAGGGTCCTTCCCCGAGACCAGCTCCGCGATAACCAGTTCCGATTCACCCCGGACAGCCATGTCAAGCTCCGGGTGCTTCAGAAGAGCCTCCTCGTCGTGGTGGGCGAAATGGGCACCCTTTCCGATACAAGTTACCGAGTCGCCAAGGATTCGGTGAGCCCTTTCGGCAGCCTCCATGTCCCGTTCGAAAGTAGGGGTTGTGGTGCTGATCACAAGAACATCGGGTCTGAAGTCCTCCAGCTCAGCCTCCAGGGCGTTCCAGCCTCCGCCTTCAAGAGGGAAATCACTTATTCTGCATTCGGCTCCGGCTGCATCCCTGCATGTCGCGGCGATATAGGCGAGATCCATGGGCGGCCTGGCGCCCTGGGCTATCATGCTCCTGACCGGAGCCTGACATCTGTCCTCTCTGAGGTAGATGCCGGTTGGCGGATTGATTAATAGAACCTTCATCCGAAGCGGACGCTCCTCCAGCAGGTGAACATCTCAATGAAAGCCCTTGCGATGACACCGAACCTGGCACCCGACTGCTCGCCGAACAGTCTGGGGTAGTGGGGCACCCCTGTCTCCCGAAGTGTGAATCCTGCCCTGGAACATCTGGCCAGGAGCTCCGCGGAGATCATAGCACCTTCCGAAGTCAGCGGCGGGATAGCTTTCATGGCCTCCCTGGGTATCAGCTTGAAAGCGCAGTCGATATCCCGGACACCCCTGATACCAAGAATCAGACGCATGGCAACATTGAAAAGCGCGGCGTTCATTCTCCTGAGGAAAGAGTCCTCCCTGTTAATACGATAACCGAGAGCCAGAAGCTTCTCACTGCCCGAGCCGGTGAGATCAATGAGCCTTGAGATGTCCGAAAGCCTGAACTGCCTGTCCCCGTCGCTGAAGAAGATCCATGTATGAGTTGAGGCTTCCAGTCCGAGCCTGACCGCCGCTCCGTACCCTCTGTTGATCTCGTACGAAATTATCCTCACCGTCTCCGGGAAGCGGATCCTCACCGACTCGGCCCTCTCGAAGGTGCGATCGGTACTGCCATCGTTGACTGCGATGATCTCGAGGTAGTCGGTCACTGCCGAACCAGCCTTCAGTGCCTCCTCGAGAACGGGGACAACGTTGTCCTCCTCGTTGTGGAACGGGAAGAACATGCTGAGGGATTCGAGCCTTCCGGCGGGTTCCATCATCCGGGTCACTCCGTTCTTATAACTTCTTCCTTAACTGCTCCAAAATATCGTAACATGCTCTGGAATATTCGACCTGAACACCCTCTTAGCAACATGCACCCTGCTCTGTCCTTAACCTGAATATTTTCTGTACCTTTCGCAGTACATCATCCAGTCAAAGAACGTAGTCCGAGTCAGGTTCACAAACCATCTCCAGTGAGTCGGATGGAGGAGGTGTATACTCAGAATCATACGTAAGATTACAGGCTTGCAGTATACGCCGCAGGCTCCTGCACGCTACCTGGATCGGTTTGAGGATAACGGATTCAGACTCGGATTCTTGATGGCATTCTATTAACTGAAAAACAAAGAATAATAAAACTGCCGAACTTAACAGAAATGATCAGAATGCCGGTTTCCACAAGTCCCAGTACAGGCAGAAGAATAACTCCGCCAATTATTCCGCCTATCCAGCCTCCAAGCAGATCCGAGCTGTAGATCAATCCTGCTGTTCTGCCGATGCTGCAACAGGATTTCAGATGGATTTTGCTTGCCAGTGGAAACTGCAAACCGATTAGAGCACCTATGAGGAAAAACAGAAAAAGAAAGACTGCATGAAGCAGAAAAGACCTGTCCGGAGAATTGATGTTTGAATTGAAGAGAAGGAACATTAGAGTGAGCAGCCCGGAAAGCGTAATAATGGCCATTTCTGTCCAAAGAAGTACGGTGAAGTCCTTCCTGATCCTCTTCAATCTTGAAGTCATGAAAGCACTTCCTGCAGCGGCTCCGACCATGAATGTTGTTATCAGAATTCCTATCTGGTAGTAGACGTAACCATAGAGCGTTTGAAAAGCGAAGATTAGAGCCAGATTGAATACCATTCCTGCAAAGCCTGTGGAAGCGACGGCAACAGGCACACAAGCCCTGGTAATTCCTGGAAATGCATGACTGAGAAGCAGGAACAGCAATACAAGAGCAGCGGTAACAATGAGGATCATGCCTGTGTTTACTTTTTCGAACCATCCGCAGATTTTTCTCAGTGATGGTGAGAACAGCGCATTCCAGTAAGAGTAACCGTAATATACTCCTATGGGTCGGAAATCCCGATTTATCTCTTCCGTGGCGTCCTCAATTGATGTCATGAAAAAATCCAGCCACCGAGGTTGAAGCTTGTACGCGATATATCCAGGTGTAATGAGATCTGTACTGATATTTCGCTGTGCAAGCCGATCGCAAAGCAGATTATGATCTATCGTAGTTATTGCCTCTGATGAAGAAGCAAGAAACAGGTTTTTACTGTCCCCCGGTATTATGAGGACATACGGATAAACAGCCTTGAGAGTATTCAGGATACAGTTGTTGAGATCCCTCAGTTCATCTCCCATATAGCTCAGAGACCCCGATGAACTTATGACCAAAATTCCATCATCGTTAAGTCTGTTCCTGACAAGATTGAAGAATTCCTCGGTAAACAGCCTGTTCAGTTGCAGTGTCTGTGGATCGGAAAACCCGATCAGAACCATATCATATGTGCTTGATGTTTCCCGCAGGAGAAGCCTTCCGTCTATATAACTTACAGTTACTCTTTCATCTCCAAGCTCAATCCGAGTGAGTTCTGTTGGAAAAAGACCGATCACCTTAAGATAATATGGATCGAGTTCAGCATATTCAATTCGATCAACCGGGTATTTCAGCAGTTCGCTGATAATACCTCCAGCTCCATTTCCTATTACAAGCACTTCTCTCGGATCAGGATGACAGAGCATCGGGAAATGAACGAGTTCTTCCACAAAGGTTATATCCGGATTCGGAATAGTAACGGAAGGAACACCATCGTAGAAGAACGTATACTGCTCCCCGCTTCGAACGACCGCGATATTGCCATAAATAGAATTCTGGTAATGGATTATGTTCTGACCGCGCCACTGATGTTCTATCGACATATTCTGCAGACTTTCCGCCTGCCCTCCGATAATCATGCAGGAAGATAGAAGCATGATCGTCAACGCGGCACAGCCAGCCAGTTGTTGAGAAGTTCCCCTCCACCTGAATGACCCGAGCAGTATCAGGCACATTATCGAGTTCAGCAAAGCGGTCCCGATGGCTATCTCAAATGAATGAAAGTGCGGAATAAGCAGGTATGTAAGAGCGATCCCGCCAAAGATGGTCCCAATTGTCTCGATAACGTAAACTCTGCCGATCGTACCTGCTCCGGGTGAAGCTGACTCGTTTATTCCGGATGTATTTGAGTTTCCTGATCGAATATCCGAAAATGCTCTGCAAATCAGAGAGAACTGAGCACCGTGAGGTATACTGACAGGCAGCAGGATCAGAAAGGATGAAATCAGGATATGAAGCAGTCCCAGTCCCTCACCGGGACCGACTCCGATTATTTCTTTGAGTATCCGTGTCAAATAGATCACCACAGGAAAGGAAAGAGAGAGCAGCAAGGTGATGCCTATAAAAGTACCGATCCTGTTTCTTATTCGCTCTGCTATCTTTCCTGCAATTAAACAGCCGATTGCTTCCAGCACAAGCCAGTTGGCAAGAACGATACCGATGGATAACTCGTTTCCAAGAAAGGTTATGAACAGCTCTCTCAGAATCAGGATTTGAGCAACAATTCCGCTGAAACCCATTCCGAGTATCGCGAGACTCAACCGTTTATCTGAATCGTACATGCTCTCACCAGCATTGTCTGATTGTTGAATACAGTGACCGGTTCTTTTTCCTCTACTCCCAGATACCGGGTATTTCTTCTCCGCAATATCCGCATCTGCCATCGTCTATATTATTCTCGAGTACTTCGAAATGCGTTCTGGCTATCAACTGTTCTCCACAGGCGGGGCAGAATGTGGAATTGTGAGTATGACCCGGAACATTGCCTATTGTTACATATTCGAGACCCACCTCACGAGCGATTTCGTATGCCTGCTCAATTGTCTCAAGAGGTGTCGGGGGAAGTCTTGTCAGCCTGTATGCAGGAAAGAACCGTGAAAAATGAAGCGGCGTATCTGCCCCGAGATTTTCAAGTATCCATTCGCACATTTGCTTTATTTCATCGGGATCATCGTTCAGAGTCGGAATGACGAGGTATACAACCTCAAGCCAGACCCCTTCTTCCCTTATTATTCTTAACGTATTTAGCACATGATCAAGTCCGGCTGACGATACATCACGGTAGAAT
>JAUVUL010000358.1 GCA_030600975.1 Candidatus Aegiribacteria sp. | reverse complement strand
GTGAGATTCCGACAGCTTGTCCTGAGAGCCCTCTCTGAGGGCATGATCACCAATGCATGGGCCAGTCATCTTCTTCCGGACATGGAGTACTCTCCCACTGATACACAGCTTTCCCGCTTGATGAAGATGTCAGGTCGGGAAAGGGCAGAAGCACTCGATCCGATCCTGGACCGCGCTGCCGAGGATTACCTGGAATCGGAGGATCTCACCGATCTCCGTATTGCTGAGGAACCTGATGATTACGAATAGCGATGAAACCCAGCCTTATCAAGGGGAGATCTGGTTAATAAATTTCGACCCGAAGCATGGAAGTGAGATAGGAAAGGAACGACCTGCTGTAGTGGTGAATACGGATCATACTTCGGATTCCAGTCCGGCTTCAGCTACGATTTGCCACCTCTGGCTGTATTCTTCTGATGATACCTTTGAACCTGGTAACAGATGAACCCTGCAATAGTTGCGAGTATCAAGCACCTCTTCAATTTTTAGAAGTATGCCCGTAGTTGAATAAAGTACTGATTCCATTTGTCTGTGCCCGGAATACAGTGCTTATTCGACACGCATGCTCAACTCTTCCATCAGCCTTGTTTTACGTTTATGAGTTCTTTTCAGCGCCTTGTAGTAAAGATTCCAGTCCTCAAGTTTATCCTCTCGTATCAAAATCTGTCTGGCTTTCAGCAGATACCGGGCAGCAGTTTCGTAAGCACTGGCATTTACTTTATCAATCTGCGCTTCCGCCATTCGCTGCCAGATGGACGCAGCCCGCTCAGGCGCGTAAGAGAGTACTGCTTCCGCAATTCTGGAGTTATTACCATAGAAGAATCCTGAACGGTTTTCAGTTTTCCTGTCGTACCAGTATAAAACCCGGTCCGGTTCATTATCAGAAATTGCCACATCGATCAGTACGTCAACAACAGGAAACTTCTTTCTGTCATTTCCAGCGGGCCTGGGCAGTACTGTATCAGGCAAAGGCCAGTCAGATTTTTCCCACGGAAGGATTCCGCTTTCGAGATAAGCCAGGAGATACTTCCTTGTCTGCGGCCAGATATCTGCCTTGACCGATGATTCCCTGCAGGCCGAGTAGTTTCTTTCTGATGGGCTCAGGATGAATTCATTTACACTATACGCGGCAGCTTTCGGCCAGTCATTCTGATATGACCTGATTTTCTTGAGATGCTCCCGGAGAATATGAGCCCCACCAATTCCTTTCTTCGCGATATGATCGAGTCCTTTTATTATCCAGGTTTCAGCCTTGTCATACTCCTTTCGCTCAATGAGCATTTTCACAAGTCTGGCGTAACTGTAGTTCAACCCGGCTTCTGTCTTAGCCAGCGTAATAGCCTCATCACCGCGCTCAGCTTTTTTAAGGGTCAGCATAATCATATCCGTGAAATGCTCTCGTTTGTAGTCCGCTTTTCCATCAGGGATTTCGAACGTATCCAATCGCTTAAGCAGCCGATCTGCCAGTTTGCTCCAATTCGTCTTTGCATGCTCTCTTTTCACGTATTCAGTTATTTCATGGCAAAGGTTATACTCATCCTTTAGCTCTACATCTGTAACCCATTCGAGTTTATCAACGTGGTCCATGGATGACTGATCCAATGCCGCGGCAATTACGGGATAGCTTTCTGTAATGTACTGAGCATCTTCCAGAGAGTTCATGACCAGATTATTGCTTACCGCTATCAGTTCTTCACCGAGAGCCAGTACTTCGTCTGCATGTCCAGTCTTGAGAAGTTCTGCGAGTCTTCGGGTTACATCGTTAATATCCACATCGGGATATTCATCCTCGTATGGATCGTAATAGTGGGAGGTATCCAGATTGCTGATATCCCGGGAAAGACGTTTCACCATTTCCACCGCACTGCCTGACTCAAGCTCCATCCTGTCCATGAGTTCCCGCTTCACATCGGGATACAGGTCTGCGAATTCAAGCAGAAGCTCGCTGAGCTGCTTCATTTTCTTCGGCTTGAGGTATGCCGTTAAATCCTGCAAGTCAGTATTTGAACGAGTTTTCTCCCCGCCAAACAACTCATCGTAATACTCATCCGTCCTGAGGATTCTTAAGCGTTCATCATTCTGGCGCACTTCGGGAATGTTCCCCCGCATTTCAAGCTGCTTCTGATATTCGAGTACAGTGGCAACGCCATGTTTACAGTTGAATTCATATGGACAGCTGCATTTCGACCCGAGCAGTCCCGATTGAGCATAGATAAAGACCTTCGTGGCATATCGGCGTGTACCGTTAACCCACGCGATCAAAGCTCCATCATTCGATTCAGCCAGATGTGAAACATGACCGTTCTGCTGGTAACTCCTGCCTCTTGACGCAATTCTCTTGCCTGCCCATTCGATTATCTCATTCCATGTCAAATCAGCAAAACGGTTTTTATTCTTTTTCGACATCGCTCTCCCTTTTATTCCCCGGATAGAATAGAGATGAAATAATCCTTATCATTCTCCTGCTGTTTTTTCGATTCAATACCCAGGATTCTCTTCATCTTCTTTTTAAGCCTGTAACTGAATCTTTTGTCTTTCAGCATATTTTTCAAAGGTTCTTCTACTTCCTCAACCGGACATAATTTCAGGAAATTGAATATCTCGGATATCCATTGCCTGGTTGTATTGTTTGATTCTGTCCGATACAGTTCATTGATCAACTCGGGAATAAGCTCCGTCCGAAACTCGGGGTAATTAAATTTCCTTAACATTTCCAGCTTGAAATGAACTTCATCAATTGTTGCTGGAGGTGACAATTCTCGGAAATACCTGAACAGCTCGTTGAACGCTTCACGGTTTCCCATCGAGATATATCCCGCAAGGCTTGATATACCGGAATCCCGCTCGTCAGGGTCAGAACTGCACAGTTGCTCCACAAACTGGTCAACCGGCTCTGATTTCCAGTCGATCCTGTTGAATTTTTCAATCGCTATTTCCTGT
>JAUVUL010000003.1 GCA_030600975.1 Candidatus Aegiribacteria sp. | reverse complement strand
GGTTCGGTCGAAGAATTCACCGTCTTCATGGAGGGTCAGACAGTGGCCTACCGGTTCTTTGTCCCCATCGATATCCTTTTGTGTGATGGATGCTTCTCGGTTGCAATTTACGATCACACTTATTACTGTGACATTCTTTATCATGAAGATTCCCCGATTACACTGACCGGTCCCGGCAGCGAGAACGCGTCTTTTCAGATCGTGGAGAACCAGAATATCGAAATCCTTTACGGAGGTTCCGTTTCGGTCTCCAGGGATGGCAGGACATACACCGGTCTGGCCTATCCCCAGCAGGTGGTAGTCACCATGGAGGATATTTAGAGCTCATGCGGTTTATGGTTGCCATTACCGTCCTGTCTCTTCTGTTGCTTGCACCTTCTTCGGGGCTGAGCCAGGGCAATCCATTCCTGTCGGGTACTTCTGATAACAGAGAGCAGAATCAGGTAACCTGGTCAACAGCGTTACTCTCGAACAGGATTGTCGGTCCTCTGCTTCGGCAAAGCGTCGCCCTGCAGCGGACGCTCCAGCGTTCGATCTCAGAAACCATGCAGAGTGTTAAGGACAGGGGAGATTTCGGGAGTCTTATTGTACTCCTGGGAGTATCCTTTGTGTTCGGTTTCCTTCATGTCATAGGTCCAGGGCATCGTAAAATGCTTGTAATCGGTTACTTCATGGGTGAAAAAGCTAAACCGCTCATGGGTATAATCGCGGGTTTTCTTCTGGCATTGGTACATGCAGGCAGCGCTATTGTTCTGGTGGGAGGGTTCTACTGGCTTGCCTCCCGATCCCTGCTGGTTTCGGTTAATCAGGCGGAGCTTTTTCTGTTCCCCATCACCTACGGCATTGTCGTCCTCCTGGGTGCATGGATGTTATACCAGGGAGTGCGGGGTTTCAGGCGGTATGAACAGAGCCGCGCTGACGCGAAAGGTGTAGGGGGACTTATCCTGTCCGGTCTTGTACCCTGCCCCGGAGCATCCGCAATAATGATCTTTGCCATTACTTCCGATGCTATGCTCCTTGGTATCCTTGCTGTACTGGCCATGTCTCTCGGGATGGGGTTGTTTCTGTCCGGGCTTGGATTGCTGAGCATCTTCTTTCGGCGCGGGATATCCCGCTTCTTCGAAGACCGGAAACGTGAACGGATTCTGGATCTGGTACTTCACCTCGTTGGCGGCATTCTTATGATATGTTTCGGTGCTTTCCTGCTGGCAGGATGTCTTCTGGGCTAAAGAGAGTTAGCAATATGCAGCCAGGATAGTGGAAAACCTTTTTGCAGGATTCATGATCACCTCTGAATCGCATAGGGAACCAATCGGCAGAGGGAGGTTGACAGTCTTCTTGAAGCAGTGGCTCAAGCGGGAATCTCACTCTGCATAATAATAACAGCAGACGATAGAAGTACATTTGAGCGGAATGGACGGACAGTTGAAATTCTTCCTGCATGGCAATGGCTCCTGGAACTGTAAGTACAGTGGAGTTTATGGAGAAGTACAGAGAGTATTGTGAGAAATTGCTGGAACTATTTAAAGAGGAAGTATAATCGTAAAAGCAAACACAGCGGAGCTACATGAAAAAGAAACGGGACCCATTAGGAGAACACTTATAGCATTCATCCTGATAGCAGCGGTTGTTTACCTGGCGATTTGTGCGTACATGTATCTGAACCAGAGAGTTTTCATCTACTTCCCGCAGCCGGGGGTGATGTACACCGGCGAGAAGTCCGTAGAGATACGGAGCGGAGAGATCACCCTCAGGGGATGGGTAGTGAACGAGGGCAGTGATGAAGCTGTCATATACTTCGGTGGAAACGCCGAGAGACCTGAAGCGAGCATCCCCGATTTCAAACTTATCTTCGATAATCAGACAGTCTACCTGCTCAACTACAGAGGCTATGGGGAGAGTGACGGCAGCCCCACGGAAGAAGGTCTGTATACAGACGCCCTGTCAATCTACGACCACGTATCACAGAACCACGAGAAGGTCTCCGTCATCGGCAGAAGCCTCGGCACAGGTGTGGCCACCTACCTGGCCTCTCAGAGAGGTGTAGACAGGCTGGTGCTGATAGAGCCTTTCGACAGCATGGTGAGCGTAGCCCGGGCAGCCTATCCGTTTTTCCCGGTGAAGTTCTTGCTGAAGGATCGCTACGATTCCGTCAGCAGGGCAGGAAGCATCACCGCGCGGACGCTTATCATTATGGCAGGGAGAGATGAGATAATTCCCGGCTGGTCGACGGAGGGACTTATCTCGGAGTTCGACCAGGACATCCTTGAAGTAGTCGTGATTGAGGGTGCAACTCATAACGACATACAGAATTATCCGCAGTACTACAGTGTGCTGGAGGAGTTTGTCGGTTCTGAATGATTTCCATCTGTCTATAAGCTCTTTGCTAAATCTCCCTGCAGACCTGTTTGGTTAATTGACACGCGCAACAGGAACGGATATTATGCTTTTGAGCAGGAGCATTGACAGACAGGAAGCTGGCTGTTTTGAAGGGGTTATGGAGCCTGCAATATGTCGAATAAGGAAATCATAGCGCTGGAGAAGGAACTGAAAAGGCTCAGGCAGAAACCTCCCGGTTCAGATCTTGTATCCTTACTGAACAAACTTGCTAACCTCCATGGTCATTCTGATCCCCGCGAAGCGGAAGCCTATGTGTTGGAAGCACAGGATATTGCGGAGAAGCAAGGGCTTCTTACCGAGCAGGCAATAAGCTATAGAATACTTGGAATGATCAATCGCGAGGTGGGGAAATTTACCGAGGCGATGTCGTATTCCCGGAAGTCCATGGAGATCTATGAGGAACTCGGAGACAAGAACGGCTTGGCAATCGGTCACAGTACTATAGCCTTAACCTACAGGGCTCAGGGTATGATTGATAAAGCTCTCGAGCATTACCATATAGCTCTTAAGAAGAAGCAGGAATGCGATGACAGCAGAGAAGGACTCGCCAGCTTTTACTTCAATATAGGGGCATGCTACGCAACACTTGATCGGCTGGAACTCTCGATATCGTTCTATGAACACGCCGAATCAGTATGGAAGAAATCAGGAGCCCGTTCACATCTGGCATCCCTCTACAACAACATTGGTATGGTTTTCGGTAGAAAGAAGGAACTTGACAATGCCCGGGAGTACTTCCAGAAGGCCCTTGATATCAGTGACGATCTTGGAGACAAAAAGGGTTCCGCAAACACTCTCGGCAATCTTGGAATTCTGCATCAAGACCTCGACGATAACGAATCAGCTCTGGACTTCTTCATAAAGAGCCTTGAATTGTACGAGGAGATCGGCAACAGGCGAGGAATCGCCTATACATGCGGTTGTTTAGGCGGGGTATACACCGCCCTGAGGCGTCTCGATGAAGCTGAAGAACTTATTATGAGAGGCCTGAAGATAACAAGAAAGCTTAAGATAAAGGACTGGGAAATCCTCTGTCTGGGGAATATAACGGACCTTTTTGAGGCAAAAGGGGATCTGCAGAAAGCGCTTCAGCACTCCCGGGAACTTAAAGCATGCCTGGAAGAGCACCTGAACGAGAAGAGCATGGAGAAGATAGCCGGACTTCAGGTACGGTTCGAGACAGAGAAGAAGGAAAAGGAAGCTGAGATCTATCGTCTGAAGAACGTTGAGCTTTCCAGAAAGAATGATCAGCTTCGTGATGCCCTTGCTGACGTTAAAAAACTTCAGGGCATGCTTCCTATCTGCGCGAACTGCAAGAAAGTCAGGGACGATGACGGCTACTGGCGGCAGATCGAGTCCTATATCTCCGAACACTCCGATGCGAAAATCACTCACGGGATCTGCCCTGAGTGCATAATCAAGCTTTACGGTAAAGACTTCTCTCAGGAGCAAGAGTAGCATCTTTCTTCAGAACATGACCGGTACATCAAATCGGCGAACGAATGTGTTGCTGATTAACTGCTCGTGTTACCTGAAGAGCAGGACTTTACCCGTCTGAGCATACTCATCCCCGACCTGAAAATCACAGAAGTAAATACCCGCGCTCATGCTATGACCGGAATTACCAGAGGAATCCCAGGTTACAGAATGTTCTCCCGCTGTCTGAGCTTCATTCATCAGTGTATCCACGAGACGTCCACATACATCGAAGACACGGAGTACTACAGTTTCATTAGCAGTCAGCCTGTAAGTGAATGCTGCTCCCGCAGTGAATGGATTTGGATAACTCAGATAACAGCTGTGATTCTGACCGTGAGATTCCTCGATCCCGAGGGGATATAGAGTAATATCCGCCGACGCTGTCAGACTGTCATCAGCTGTGCTGTACAGAGTAAGCCGAAGATCGTACTCTCCCTCAGTCATTCCCGATGTATTCCATGAACCAATAACTTCGTTTTGTGCCTGGGTCGTTGACTCTGCGATCAGTGTCCAGTCCGAGCCTCCGTCTTCAGCCCAGGAGACCCTGTACCTGTCGAATTCTGTCGGATTGTATTCACCGGTATCCATCCACGCGGAGCCGGTTATATCAATACTGTCATCAGCCTGTCCGGATGGCGGCCCGTCTATCGCTACCACTATTACAAGAGCGGTATCAACCGCTTCAGGCTCGTATTCGAAATACGAGTTGACAGCCAGTATCGAGGAATGATCATGAGCGATATTCGTGGACTGATAAGGCCATGTGGGAGTTACAGAGGAGTTCAATAGCAGCATTGTTCCCCTCTTGAAGGAAGATATAAAAGCAAGGCATGACCCATCGGCAAACGAGACAAAGGCGCTGTCTGTAACACTCAGGCATATCGTTGCACCGTCATGAACACAATTCGTGGCACAGGTCTCGGAATTGCCTCTTCCTATCAGTTCTCCGAAAACACTGGAATCTATATTGAATATGGTATTCTCCATCGGATACCAGTTCCACCAGTATACGTAAGTGTTGTTGTATTCAAGCAGCCTGTCTTCCAGAGGAACTTCCAGATGCGAATAAAAACTGTAGTTCTCGATATTCTGAATATTGACTGTATTGGAGCCTGGCATTCTGACGCATGAACCTCGTATTTCAGAGTTGTTTATCGTAACCGTAGAACCGGACTGAGATTCAAGAGACCACCAGCACCTGTTGCATTGATCGACGATGAACGTAAAACCTATACCGTCAACGCCGGGTGTGTTTTCAGAGAACTCGAAATGATCGACATAATCCGGATCAGGAAACTCCATATTTATTACGGAACCGTCACAGGTTTCCAGCCAAGGCATTAGTGTGTCGCATCGAGTGAAATGCACGAAACAGGAATCGTCAACCATAATATCCCCGACATGATCCACATCTTCCAGTATAAGGGATGCCCTGTCGAAAACTTTTCTGAATGTCCAGTCGGGAAAATCAGTACGCACAGCGGTGTAGATACAATCATCATGAAGCTGAGCGTAGTGCATTACACCGTTCGCATCCACAGTTGCGTCTGAAGCTTCAAACACGGAGCTGTCAATAAGGAATACATAATATTGACCCACATAGAACTGATTGAAGTGAAGCCAGGCATTGTTTCTGAATACAGCCTTACCCTGATCCTGGGCGTAGACATGTCCGGAAACAGTCAGCTTGGCGTTATCAACAAGCAGAACTCCATCTCCATAAATGACGATGTTGCCATCCTGGACGAAATCTTCATCAATAAGCAAAGTGTCCTGTCCCGGGCCGATATAGATGTCCGCCATCGTAATGAGATGATCCTGAACTCCACCCTGCGCAAGTGAAAGCACAATGACTGACAGAAATAACAACCGGTGCATTTCAACTCCTCTGATAAAACCGACAGGTAACACTGTTGTTGCAAGTACGAGCATAAGCATCTGAAACTTATCTATTCCTGCTGTATGAAGAGAATATTAACAATTCGTAACACTTTGTAACTGCACTTCAGAATTCCGGGATGGAGTGATGGCGTTGCTGAGCGGATCTCGGAATTGACAGGGCATGACTGCTCCCGGTATTGTCAGTTTAAGTAAAAATATACGGTTGGTTAGTAGGCGGAGGGGTGTTACCGGGACTGTGTTGTAGATATGTTGAGATCCGGTTTCCTGATAGCACCGGGGGCTTTACTGAACAGGATATTGGATGAGAATAACTATGGATTCGCATCAGTCTGGTAAGGAATCGGAAGAGACCCGGGAGAAGCTTAACGGAGAAACCCTTTCAGGAAAGAACCCTCATTCCTTTGGAATCCTGTCCATCGTTACCCTGGCTATACTTGTAATTGTCGCGTTTCTGTGGCTGAATGAAATACTGGATATTCCTTATTACGTTCTTGGCGCGCCGCAAACTCCGGCCAACTTGAGCGAAGCGGCAATAGAAACGGTATTTATTCTCGGGTTTGGTATTTATATCCTTCTGCTTCTTAAAAGCAGTATCGATAAAAAGCAGAGAGCGGAACAGGAGCGGCTTGCGGCTGTAGCGAATACAGTCAACGCGATGGACGCCGGGCTTCTCATGCTTGATCGGGATGGTAAGTTATTCTTCATCAATCAGACCTTCATTAATATGGTCGGCTACGAAATGAGCGAGTTTCTCGGGGAAGAAATGATCGAGATGTGCAAGAAATTATCTGTTCCGGATGACATACCGCTTGTTACCGAAATTATCAGAACAACTCTCAAGGATGAGGTTCCCGCACCTGTTCCGATTACGATCACATCCAGAGACGGAAAAGAGATAACTGTTCTTTTTGGCATGTCGTTCATAAGGGACCCGGAAGGAAAACCCGACAAAACGATAGTAACCTTGAGCGATATCAGCGATCTCAAACGTACACAGGAAGAACTCATTAATACAAGCTCTTACCTGGAAAGCCTCATCTATTACGCCAACGCTCCGATAATAGTCTGGAACCCGGATTTCGTTATAACAAGATTCAACCACGCCTTTGAGCTTCTTTCGGGTCGCAACGCAGACGAGGTTATAGGACAGAGACTTTCGGTACTGTTCCCCGAGGAGAGCCGGAATGATTCGATGAAAAAGATCGAATTCACTCTGGTCGGGCAATTCTGGGAATCGGTTGATATCCCCATTCTTCACAGTGATGGCAGTATCCGATTTGCGATCTGGAACTCGGCGAACATCTACGAGGATGACGGCGTGACCATTAAGGCAACAATAGCTCAGGGTCAGGACATTACCAGTCGAAAGGAGACCGAGAAAGCACTGCGGGACAGTGAAGAGTGGTCACAATTACTGCTTCGAACAATGCCGAGTGGTCTCTTTACCGTGGATTCGAACAGGCGGATAACTTCCTGGAACGAAGTGGCTGAAGAGATAACAGGATTGAAAGCGAAGCAGATTATCGGAAAGGATTGCCTTTCAGCATTGAACTGTGATGCGTGCAGAGAAGAATGCATACTTTTCGAGGAAACAGTGAACAAACCGGTTTACCACAGGGAGTGTACGATACATGTCAATGGCGGGGATATCGTACTATTAAAGAATCTTGATGTTCTGAGAGATTCAAACGGGGAAGCAATCGGAGGTCTGGAGAGTTTTATCGATATCACTGAGCATAAACGTCTTGAGGACGAACTTAGGCATTCGCAGAAGATGGAAGCAATAGGAAGACTTGCAGGAGGCATTGCACACGATTTCAACAACCTGCTGACGGCCATACTTGGATATAGTGACCTTGCTCTACAGAAGGCAGGAAAGGGTAGTTCCATTTCCACCGATCTTCAGGAAATAAAGACAAGTACGCTGCGAGCTGCCGATATCTGCCAGAGGCTTCTGGCATTAAGTCGCAGGCAGGTATTGAAGCTGAACGTAGTGAATCTCAACGATACGATTTCCAGAATAACGGACATGATTCGCAGAGTGATAGGCGAAAACATCGAAGTAGAGACCAACATAGTAGAAAATCTCTGGAATATAGAGGCCGATGATGGACAGCTGGAACAAGTTATTCTGAACCTGACCATTAACGCCCGTGATGCGATGCCGGATGGTGGCACCATTACTCTGATGACGGAGAACGTAGTTCTTAACAGAAGCGAGGCGAATGCCAGAGCTGAGGCGACCATCGGAAATTTCGTATGTATGACTATGAAAGACACCGGTATAGGGATGGATGATGAAACGATAAGCAGAGTTTTTGAACCGTTTTTCTCAACAAAGGGCGAGAAAGGTACAGGCCTGGGTCTTTCGACAGTGTACGGCATTGTTAAGCAGCATCATGGATGGGTGGAGACCGAGAGCGGACCGGGAAATGGCTCAACCTTTAGAGTGTTCCTGCCGGCTTCTGTATCGGATAAGAAAGGAATTCAGGTGAAGGAAATTCAATCTGATATTCATGTTGACAGAAAATGCTGTGAGAGAATTCTTTTAGTGGAAGACGATCCCGGAGTCCTGGAATTCGCCGCAAGAGCTTTACGTGAAAAGGGTTATGCTGTCGTGGAAGCCGCAACCGCTGAAGAAGCTTTTACAAGTTTCGAAAAGGAAAACGGAGAGTTTGACATGTTGTTCAGTGATGTGGTTCTACCCGGTATATCCGGTATTGAGCTTGTGGACCGGATTCTTAAGGTCAAACCTGGACTTTCTGTTGTTCTGACGAGCGGGTACATGAACTATAAATCCGATCCCGATTTGATTCGAAGAAAAGGTCTGTTCTTCCTCAGTAAACCTTACGACATAAGAGATCTGTACAAGATGATAGCCCTCGCGCTTCTGAAAAAGTGATAATAGAACCTGTGGAAATTCACTGACCCGGGACCGCAGGCACGGAGAAGAACGCTCTCCAAAGGAGAATTCGAAGATTCGTAGAAAAGAAAATCATGTTCCCTGTCTATTATTAAGGAAGAGGTTAACATGAATAATCGATTCACAAGAATTACTGAAGTAGTTACTACAGACGAAAAAACTGCTGTCAAAGAGCTTTACGAGAGTATTTACCAGGAAGAGATGGGAGGTGTAATATTCTTCTGCGCAGCGGACTATGACCTGGACAAGCTGGCTTTCGAAATGAACAAGACATTTTCCTGCCCGGTTATTGGTTGTAAGACTGCTGGTGAAATAGGCACCTGGTATATAAATGGCGGGATGGTCGCCGTAAGTTTGTCATCGAAGGTGTTTAGATTGCATCCGTATATGATGACTCCGCTTAAAGAATTCGATGTCAAGTCCGCCAAAGAAATAGCGGACGATTTATCATCCAGATTAACGCTTTCGCATAAACTCGATCCCAATAAGATGTTCGGTATCTTGTTGATTGATGGCCTGTCTGTTTTGGAAGAACTGGTTACAGCCGCCTTGCATAGTGTTCTTAAAGGGGTACCCTTGATCGGCGCTTCAGCCGGAGACAGCCTGGATTTTGAAGAAACAAAAGTGTATTTCAAAGGAGAGTTCATATCAGATGCAGCGGTCTTTTCGCTCATCGAAACCTCTCTGGATTTCGAAACATTCAAAATACAGCACTTCGTTCCGTCGGAAATGGACATGGTTATTACGGAGGCAGATCCATCACAAAGGATAGTCTATGAAATAGATGGAGGACCCGCCGCAGAGGAGTACGCAAGAATTATTGGTCTGGATGTTAAGGAATTAACTTCCCAGACATTCGCCATGCATCCGGTCATGCTGCAGATCGGAGATGACTGGTATGTGCGTTCAATACAGAAAATGAATGACGATGGCAGCCTGACCTTCTTCTGCGCTATTGACGAAGGATTACCCTTGATTGTAGCAAAGGGTGTTGGAATTGTTGATACTTTAAAGGATAAGATCAAGAAGCTGCAAACTGATTTCTCTGAAATCGAATTGACTATAGGCTTCGATTGCATTCTGAGGCGTCTGGAGATCATGGAAAAGAAGTTAAGTAAAGATGTAGAAAATGAGCTCCAAAAGATCAAATTCATAGGATTCAATACGTTTGGTGAACAGTTCAACTCATTGCATATCAATCAAACACTAACAGGAGTAACTTTAGGATATCATTCTTCAAAGGTTTGACTTATGAATAAAAAAGATGACCTGAAATTGAAAATAATTGACCTGGAAAAGAAACTGGAAAAACAGAAAAAAATAACATCTGCACTAAAAAAGAGAGTCAGGAAAAGCATTCAATCCACAGGGAGTTCATATTCTCTTTTTGAAAGAAATATCCTTCTACAGGAAAAAGTCAAATCCAGAACCCTGGATCTCCAGAAAGCAAAAGAACTCGCAGAGATCGCCAATCGTACCAAAAGCGAGTTTCTGGCGAACATGAGTCACGAGATCAGGACACCGATGAACGGTGTTATAGGTATGATAAGTCTGCTGTTAAGTACTGATCTGGACGATGAACAGCGGGATTTCGCCGAGACTGTTCGATTAAGCGGTGAGTCTTTACTGGAAATAATCAACCAGATTCTGGATTTTTCCAAGATCGAGGCGGGTATGCTGGAGATGGAAATCCTTGATTTCAATCTTCTCGTTCTTCTGGAGGATTTCGCCGAGACGATGGCTCTAAGGGCGGATGAAAAGGGATTGGAGTTTATCTGCGCTGCATCGCCCGGTGTTCCTTCTCATCTTCGAGGAGATCCCGGTCGTTTACGGCAGGTCCTTACCAACTTGGTAGGCAACGCCTTGAAGTTCACGTCAGAGGGTGAGGTGGCTATTCGAGCAAACCTGGAATCGGAAACGGAGGATGAAGCTCTGATCCGATTTTCAGTATACGACACCGGATTGGGCATTCCTGAGAACAAGATGAACATTCTTTTCGAACATTTTACTCAGGTGGATACCTCTACAACGCGCAGGTTTGGAGGTACGGGATTAGGGCTTGCCATTTCGAAGCAGCTTGTAGAGCTGATGGGGGGTAAGATCGGTGTAGAGAGCAAGGAGGGTAAGGGCTCGAAGTTCTGGTTTACGGCACGGTTTCCAAAGCAGCCTGAACGGGAGCGCAAGATACTTCCACCGGCTGATGTGCGCGGATCTCGCATTCTGATAGTAGATGATAACGCAACCAATCGGGAGATACTGCTCGCTCAGTTAGGTGCCTGGGATATCCGAACAGAGGAGGCGAAGGAGGGCGAAACGGCTCTGCATCTTCTGCGCGAGGCTGTCGAAGTGGAGGACCCTTTTCAAGCTGCCATCATCGATATGCAGATGCCAGGTATGAATGGTGAAACCCTGGGTAAGCACATTCTGCTCGACCCTGCGTTGAAAAACACACGTCTTCTGATGATGACCTCTGTGGGGATGCGTGGTGATGCCAGGCGTGCAGAGGATATTGGTTTTGCTGCTTACTTGACCAAGCCTTTGAAGCAGTCGGATTTGTTCGACTGCATTTCAAAAGTATTGTCCGAAGAAGTAATCAAGAAAGAGCATACCATAGTTACAAGGCACTCGATTCGAGAGATTCGTTATTTGAGCGCGCGCATTCTTGTGGCAGAAGATAACATAGTTAGTCAGCAGGTTGCTATTGGTATATTGAAAAAGCTCGGTTTCACTGCAGAGGTGGTTTCAAACGGCATTGAGGTGCTTGGAACTCTTGAGTCAATACCATTCGATCTGGTGCTGATGGACGTTCAGATGCCCGAGATGGATGGGTTCGAAACAACACGTCACATTCGCGATCCTAAAACTTCAGTGCTCAACGGGAAGATCATCATCATAGCGATGACCGCTCATGCCATGCATGGCGACCGGGAGAGATGTCTGGAGGCAGGTATGGATGATTACATTTCCAAGCCTGTGAGTATTCAGGCTCTTTCCGATGTATTGGATAAGTGGCTTCCAAAAAAGAGGAGTCAGTACCGCCCGGAGTAAGTTCCGAAGTAAACTCTTCCGGAGAACGAGATTCCTGCATCAAGGAAGATTTAATCAGTCGAACGAGCATGTGTTCATTGTGTTCCATCATCTCTTCATGGTATTGACAGGACAGGATTACTCTCGGTACTCTCAGTATTCTTGTCTCACAGGAAAGCGCGGCTGGACAGGGCATGCTGGATCGTTATTCATGGCATGGGTATCGATTATGGAGGCGGATGTATCCCCGGGGGCAAGGGGAGTTCAGCGCTGTTCTGATTAATTGACAGCTGTAACACGAACGACTATTATGCATTTGAGCGATGGAATTTTGAAAGAGAAAGCGTCCTCTTTTCGCTCTGCAGGAAGATGGCCGTTTTGAAGAGGTTATGGAGTGTGTGGCATGCCGAATGAGGAAGTCATAGCTCTGGAAAAGGAACTCGAAAGACTCAGACTCGAACCCGCCGGTTCAGAACTGACAGTGATCCTGAATAAACTTGCCTACGCCTATTTCAATTCAGATCCCCGCAAAGCGAAAACCTGTGTTCTGGAAGCACAGGATATTGCAGGGAGACTGGAATTGCCTGCCGAGCAGGCTCAAAGCTTCAGAACGCTTGGAATAATCAGTTGCGAGAAGGGGAACTTCGCTGAGGCGATATCGTATTGCCGGAAGTCAATGGAGATCTTCAAGCAACTCGGGGACAAGAAAGGTATGGCAATAATTCATGGCACCATGGCCACCACTTACAAATTTCAGGGTATGATCGACAAGGCTCTTGAGCACTACCACGAGTCTCTAACGCAGAAACAGGAATGTGGTGCAAGTGAAGAAGAACTTGCCCTTTGCTACTTCAACATAGGCTCATGCTTCAGCAGCCTGCTTCGCCTGGAGCAGGCCCAATCATTCTATGAATATGTGCGGAAGATCTGGGAGGAGTCCGGTAACCGTCATAAACTGGCATACCTCTACAACAACATCGGTTCTGTATACGGAAAAAAGGAAGAGCTGGAAATGGCTCGAGAGTACTTCCAGAAAGCCCTTGATATCAGGGAAGATCTTGGAGACAAAAAAGGTATCGCAAGCACTCTGGGTAATCTGGGAAGTCTGCATGAAGACCTTTGCGATAACGAATCAGCTAAGGGCTTCTTCATCAGGAGCCTTGAACTGTATGAGGAGATCGGCAACAGGAGAGGTGTTGCCTACACATACGGTTGTTTAGGCGGGGTATACACGGCCCTGGGGCGTCTCGATGAAGCTGAAGAATGTATCATGAAAGGTTTGGAGATAACAAGGAAGCTGAAGCTGGAGGACTGGGAAATCCTCTGTCTGGAGAATGCTACTAAGCTGTACGAGGAAAAGGGGGATCTGCAGAAAGCATTAATGTATTCCCGGGAACTGATAACAAGCCTGGACGAGCATCTGAACGGAAAGAGCATGGAAAAGATAGCGGGGCTTCAGGTGCAGTTCGAAACCGAGAAGAAGGAAAGGGAAGCCGAGATATATCGTCTGAAGAACGTGGAGCTTTCCAGTATGAATGATCAGCTTCGTGATGCCCTTGCGGATGTGAGAAGACTTCAGGGCATGCTCCCTATCTGCGCGAACTGCAAGAAGGTCAGGGACGATGACGGTTACTGGCAGCAGATCGAGTCCTATATCGCAGATCACTCCGATGCGAAAATCACTCACGGGATCTGCCCTGAGTGCTCTATCAAGCTTTACGGCAAAGACTACACCCGGGAGTAGAAACAGAATCTGTCTTCAGATGGAGTTACATTCGGGAAGAGCTGCTACATATTTCCCCCGAGTAGATTCTTGACCTGCCCCCATGTGCCACTCTCCAGCGCTGAACCCTCGTGAACGATCGTGATATTGTCCGCGCCTACATCCCATAGCTGTATGATACCGACCATGGCCGGATGCCACCACCAGATTTCCAGGCGGTCCACATTCTCAATGATATCATTCCAGTCAATCCCCGGACGGAAGTTCTCCGGATCGATACCGCATCCACCGTACCAGCCTTCGGGAATGGGTTCGATTGACTGACTCGGAACAAGAAACGTGTAATCCTTCCAGCCCTCGCCCGGTTGGGGAATCATGGGTCCGGTGAAGTAGGCGAAATCATCATCTTCATAATTTTCCGGTGTACCGTTGGTGCAGCGCAGGAGAATCGACATGTTGATCGATGAGCCCCATTCGATAAAGTCTGAACGACCGTCGATACTTATTGAAGTTACATCCATAGAGCGGTAGTTGCCGGTAAAATGATCTGCGTAGAAATCGCACCGGAGAATCGGCCCGAAAGTGATGAGATAATCGTTGTGAAACCAGTATCCCGGATTTCCCCCGGATGTTTCTATTTCATCGTAGGAATTTCCAAAGGTCCATCCCGCAGTATTGGTGCCGCCTTCGAAATTTTCAGTGTATTCTTCTGCAATTGACAGAGTCACGGTACAAAGAAGAATGAATGCCGTCATAAGGTTCGTTAACCGCATTATTACTCCAATCGGAATAGTCTGAATAGAACAAGTTCTTCTAACCATGGAGTGAGTATAGAAAAGTCGCGATTTATTGTCAAGGAAGTTTCCCGGAAACTTCCTTGTTATCTCACTAGAACATCCGGACCTTTTCCGACCCCGTTGATTGTACTAGTATTATGTTACATTGAATAATGGAGGTTGATCGAATGACTTCACGTATTGATGGCGAAGAATCCGATAATGAACGGAGCATTGTTAGCGATCTCGAGAGACGCATAGCCGATACAGGATCGATGCTTGCCTCAACACTGAGCAGAGTGATTGAGCAGATTCCAGGGTATCCCAATGGCCCACAGACTCTTGCCCGCCTTCTAGGAATTAATAAGGTTCTCACCAGCCGTATACTGAAGGCTCTCAGATCCAGAGATTCCATCGCCGTAATGCATCACATACCGGGCCCGGAACCACTGAGACGCTTCCTTCGTCATGCAGGCAGGCACGGAGCAGGAGCAGACGTGATTGATCCGGCGATTAAAGTTGTTGATCAATTTGACACGCTCATTCGCCAGGAGACCGGTGACCGTGCATCTCTTAATGCAATCATCAGCGCATGGCTGCCCGAAGCACGCAGGGATTTCGAACTCAGGCGTAAACAGGCAGCCTTCCGTGCGATGAGTGAGCTGAAAGGCGTACTTGCTCAGACGAATCTTGCGACCGTTATCCTTCACCCGTCGGAAGGAGGCGACAGAATCGATATCGTCTGGATAATCGGTCAGCTCGGGCTTCAGCGTCTGCGACCGGGGGCGACGATCAAACTTGCTACAAGGCGAATTACCGAGGATGGTGATGCTCCGCGAGTGCCGCTCAATCTGGAAGGCAAACCCATTAAGACCTTGAACGATGCCAGGCTTGAATCTTTCAGTACGTCATCGAATGCCGCTATCAGTGTTGATTCGGTTAACGATGTCATACACTACACACTGAAGAACGGCAGCTTCGGACGCGCTTCAACCGTTGATATAGTGCTCGCAGAGGTGAATCTTGCCGAAATGCCACGATATGTTCCGAAGGAGCTCAATCGCAAGGGCTACGTTTTCGCAGAGGTAAACATACCATCCAGACTTCTCCTGTTCGATGTGCTCGTTCATGAAGATATATACCCTGGTGCTGATCCGCAGTTACTTATCTACGATACCGCGTTTAATGGCGTTGCAGACATCAACGATCCATCGCGGGACATTGATCGAATGGAATTTCTGGAAGTTATACAGTCCCTTGGTACAGGATCAGCGAAATGCCGCAATACCAATGTACCACATTACGTTGAATTGCTTCAATCCGTCTTTTCACATCTTCAGTGGAACGATCCCGAATTCCGCGGGTATCGATGCGCAATCGATTTTCCCGTTTACGGCACGCAGGTGGTTATGGCGTTTGTTCCACCCCCACCTCCAGGAGGACATCCAGAAGGATAATTGCTGGCTGGATCAGCTGCTGTGTTGCATGTCCCCGGTTTCGTCTGTTCTGTTCTCCCTTACCTTATGACGACCATTCTTGCGGTTGCCGAAGTGTTATCAGTGGTTAGCATTGCGAAGTAAATCCCTGTTGAGAGGTTTGAAGTGTCAAAGCCTATCTGGTTTATTCCTTCGCTCATTATGCCGTCCGCCGCAACCATGACCTGTCTGCCGGTGATATCGTAGATCGTCAATGTTATCTGCTGTTGCCCGGGCAGGCTGAAGGCTGTGGAGGCCAGACCGCCATATATTGGATTGGGAGTTATAGAAAGCGTGAAGTTAACCTGAGGGCCTGAGGACTGTTCTCCGATACCCGTGCTGTTGTACGACCTCCATACAGCGCTTCCGGATGTTCCCGCGTAGAGGTAGCAATCGGATTCAGCCAGGCATTCAACGTCTGAATGACCCAGGTCACTCCCTACCTGAACAGGTGCCCCTGTCCAGTTCTCCCAGAGCCATACCCCATCGCTTGAAGTCGCGATAAGAAGGCCATTTAAGAGGGTTGATTCTATGAGATCATTTGCCCCGTTGAAATCATATGTGACCTTTGTCCACGTGACTCCCGCGTTGCTGGACGAGTACAGACCGCTTGACCCGGCTGCTGCCAGCAGATTTCCATTCGTGGGGCATATTGCAAGACCGCTGGGAGTTCCGCTGTAGCCTGATGCGGATGCGTTGTGCCAGATGACTCCGCCGTCTTCTGTGTAGTAGATCGTGTATGAGCCGTTCTGGTATCCCAGGCAGAAAATCCT
>JAUVUL010000072.1 GCA_030600975.1 Candidatus Aegiribacteria sp. | reverse complement strand
GTAGGGCGTTTTAGCGATCCTTACCGGAAGGGGCTCAACCAGAGTGATTTCCGGCGCAGCTTCAGTACACTTGATGGAGCTGCCGCAGTCCATGCTGATATTCCCCACATCGTACCCTGAGCCGGAAAGGGTTACCTTGTACGATCGCCCTACGAAGTACTCCCTGCCCGAATCAGCGTTCACTCCGGCGCTGAAACCGGGGTACTCAACACGCGAAAGCATACGTCCACTCTTATCGAACTCCGCTACGAACCTTATATCATTCCTGCGGAATACATAAGTGAAGATCTCCCTTGCGGATTCGGTCTTCTCTACATCAGGCTCAACTAGAAGAGCCCTCTCAAAGCACCTGTACCAGTCCTCTCCCTCCAGGAAGTCAAGGAACTCCTTCATACCCAGCAGAAAAGGCATGTAGTTCTGCATGTACACCATTGTCTCAGGTACCCAGAAGTATCCTGTCTTCTTGTAAAGGGGCACGGCTTTCATGTTGGCCGGCCACGTATGCAGATCAATTCGGTTCATGCCGAATTTTACAGACCTGGATACCGAGTCCAGCAGAAGAGCCTTCCCTATTCCCTTGCCATGCATTTCTGGAACCACATTGATAATGTCCACATAGGAAGCATTGGGTTCTCCCCCATAAGGGCTGGTTCTGCAGAAACCCACAACATTGTCTTCCAGAAGTGCAAGCACTGTGAAAAGCCTTCCAGAGCTCTTTTCCTCCCGCGCAACGCTTGAAGCGGTGATCTCCGACGCTCCGAAGAAACCCGGCGGCCAGCCGGAAAGGCTTTCCTTCCACATGCGAACAATTCCGTCCACATCGGAATCACAATAATCACGATAGACAATCAAAGAATTCATATAACCTCCAAAGCCAGATCTCTCCTGCCCGCAAAGTAAACGGTAACTGAAGAGTACCGGCAAGAAACACACATGTACGAATATTAATTCACGAAAAAACCGGCAGAGGCACTCACTCTGAGTACAACGTTTCTCGGACGTTGCGCGGTCTCCCTGCCTGGCCTGCTGTGATGTTTGAAGAATTCTCAGAAATCAGAGATCGATATCAAATACCCATCGATAAATGAACAGGACCGTGATTTCTGACAAAAGGAGGCTAGGAAGCCCGACACCCCTGCCGGTTATAGTTACGCTGAACCATTATTACCTCCCTTCCTCGATGCCGATTGAGTATCGGCGGTTGATCGAACTGCTACACAGTTGCAAGGTGGAATAAATCAATCTTTCGATGAAAGCGGCAAGTTAAGGATAAAATCCTGAAGACCGGAAATTCTTTAAGTAACTGCCGCTGATATGATAATAATATTATCTAATAATATTTGATATATTATGATAATAATAATCGAATTCAAGACTTGACTACATGAGTTTCTCCTGAAAAATGCACGGTTCAGGGACGAATAACTCATCAAACAGCCAGAGAAGACGCTCTGACTGAACCTTCCTTCTCTCAGCCATGTCAAGAAGTTCTGTGTCCATTGTGCTTGAAGGTTCTTCATTCTTCTCGATGAAAAGAACCGGTTCTCCGTCAAGGAAGTAGAATGCATCAGAGTAAGTACACTCCTCTCCGTACCCATTATCCCACGTCGAGGAGCAGTAAACCAGTTCGCCTCCTGGCAGATAGTAGTATTCCTCGCAGGCGGTGATACCTGCATAGGTATAGGTGTTCCCGATGAGCAGCGGATACTCGTCAAAGAAATCCTCGGTATTCTCCTGCTGGAACCACCCGGCGATCTCGTTCGAGGGTTGGCCTATACCAGGAATCGTCCCGTGGGTATAGGTCATGATCCGTTCTATAAGTATAAGCTCCCAGTCGTAGACCTTTCCTGAAACCCTCTCCACCCAGGAGTCTATATCCTCAATAGAATCGACTATCTCAGCAGCCTGCAGGGGCAGCAGAAATACAAAAAGAGCAAGTGGGCCGAGTGCAATGATTCGCATCTCACCATCCTTCTGTTGATAGCACCGTATCTATAATTGAATCTGTAACACCGCAGGAATGCCATCAGTAAATACAATATTGATAATAATGCTCAATTGCAAGATCTGACCCCATGCTATTGACAGATAAACTAAGTGCAAATATTATACACCATGTCTATGGTGGTAGTTATGAATCAGGAGTAAAATGCAAAACAATCATATCGATATACTGATAAAAATGGGACTTTCACTGAATGAGGCCAAAGTCTATCTGGCTCTGCTGAAAAAGAAGATTTCACAGGTTGGAGAGATTGCTACACTGTCGGGTGTTCCGCAGAAGATGATTTATTATGTGCTGCAGAAACTGATGAGCAAGGGCATGTGTTCACTGGTTCCGGGAAAAGTGAAAAAATACAAGCCGACTGAGCCAGATATAGGAATCGGGAATTTTATCACCAGGGCTCAGAAACAGATCGATTCATCGAAAAAGATGCTGGATGAACTGGGAAAGCAATATGAGATCGGTCAGAACGAGACAAGTACCGTTGAATTCATCGAGATTGTTCAGAATACAACAAATGTAGCACAGAGAGTTCTTTCCCTGGAGCGTTTATCAACAGAAGAAGTACTGTCTTTCAACAAACCCCCGTATGCAATGACGGATAGAAATATTGAAGAGCTGTACGGTTTACAGAGAGGAACCAGGTACAGATCAATCTACCAGATATCAGAAGCAAAGGATTTGATCCCAATGTCAGTGATGGAAATGTACCGGGAGGCTGGAGAAGAAGTGCGAATCGCGGAATCATTGCCGATGAAAATGATGATTTTTGACAGCAGGATTCTGATGTTCGCTCATGAGGAATGCTTAACACCGCCGGAAAACTTCACTGCCGTGATTATTCAGCGTTCCAGCATAATCAGCGCATTAAAGGAATTGTTCGAAATGTACTGGTCACAGTCAATGACTGTTGAGGAATTCAGAGAAACATACAGGGATTCGATTTCCTCGGAAAAGCACATAATGTCAAAGTAGAATAAAAGTAATGTGATTTATCCACTGCTATGCTGATTATTTGAAAACATTTTCAGGGAGGAAGAAAATGAAAAGTGCGAGAACATTTCACGGTGCGACGATAATAGCAGTATTGATGATTCTTTCAGGTATTGCCTGGAGTATCGATATCTCGAACGGTTATTACTATTCAACCGATTCGAGAGGGCATAATCCACAGGCGATAACAGCTTACAATTTCGGTCCTCAGATTTACTACTACTCCGGAGCTTACAACAGAACATATTTCCTGTGGATGCAGCGGGGTGGAACAGGATATTCCATCGAAAATATGGTTCTCTATTATGATCATGATACCGAAGTACTTTCCGAGTCATACGGCGTTGATCCCGGAATACCCGGAGCAACCGATTGTCACGCCCATGGATCCCTGATAGTTGCTGATGACGGTCACATAATTGTGGTTCATGAAAGGCTGTGGAATACCAGCGGCAGTGGTCACAACGGGAAATATCAGATCAAACGTTCAATAAATCCTGAAGATCCTTCAGCTGGTTTCACGCTGGTGCACGAAACTGAAATGGGTAACTGCTATCCTCACATCTGGAAAACAGCAAATGGTGATCTTTTTGTGTCATCAAGGTATGGAAGTGATTATTACTATGACCATTACCGGATAATGTTCTACAAATCCACAGACAACGGTTTGACATGGGATACCGGAAATATCGTTATAAACTTCGGAACTGCAAGGAACTACTGGGCATATCATGCAAGAATAACACAGAGCGACAGTGATGGAATCCATCTTGCAGTAAATCGCTGTGATCGTGATCCCGGTTACGGTTACCCGGACTGCTATTATCTGAACAGTGAAGACGGCGAGAACTGGACAAACATAGATGGTTCTTTCACAAAGAATATCATCACAGGTGGACCTCTCACCTGTGATGAGATGGACAGCCACTGCCTTGTGCAGCACCTTCCAGGAAACAACGAAATTACCTCTCTCGGTTCGGGCTGTTTCTCACCCTCAGGTAACCTCTACTTCATCAATTGTGAAACATGGCGCAACAACCCTGATCCTGCCGACTGGTATCTGCGCTACTGGGAAGATGATGAGTGGAAGAAAACAGTAATACCTCATAACGACGAGTTCATGTGGATATATGGAATACATTCTCTTTCGGATGATGAATTCGACATATACATAGAGTACTGCGGAACACCCATGCATGAAATACAGAGATGGAAAACAACGGACAGAGGTCAAACCTGGAGCGTTGTTGAGGAAATAACCAACGCAAGTGATTACGATCACAGATATCCGGTACTTACATCAAATCTGGACGATTCACCATACCTTTCACTGACCTCAAGCTATCTGAACGCAGGAACTTGTGCTGATTTCTTTATACTTTCACGGGAAAAACCAACCACTTCTATAGAAGATCGGTCAACATCAGGAATATTCACAAACGTGATACTCAATCAGAACAGTCCTAATCCTGTAAGTCTTCATACAGCGATTTCATATACCCTGGCGGAAACCGGAGTCGTTTCGCTGAGCATCTACAACATCAGCGGTAAGCTTGTGGAAACCCTCGTTAATGGAGAAACACAGGAGGCAGGGAATCACTCATGCCTGTGGGATACCGGTGAAATATGTTCCGGTATCTACTTCTATCGCATTACAACCGGGAATGTTACCGAAACAAGGATGTGCACCGTATTGAGATAGAATAGAATCTGCCCCCGTACTGTTTATGGTGTGATGAAGATTCCCTCCACATAAGCAGGATTTTCACCAGCTGCGTCCAGATTTCCGGGAGGAATTGTCATTATGAGACTGCCGTTCGACTCGAGAGGGGTATTATTCCTCAGAAACTTTACTTCGTACCGGTATTTAGTTAACTGACCGGGAGTTCAGGATAGTCATATTCAGTATATGTTGCAGTGAACAGTTGAAAAACGTGAAGGGTAAATTTAGGGCAGATTTAATAATTCTTCCTGACAAAGTATCAGGTTGACCTGGTATCTGACATGTCTTATACTGATTTATATAGAGCAATGAAATCATTATTTGTCTATAAAATAGGCAATAAAGAGGAGATTGCATGTTCAATCATATCCTTGTTCCTCTTGATGGCTCCGCCCTTGCCGAATGTGTAATACCTCATGCCAGAATTGTCGCTGAGGCCCTTGGAGCCAGGATAACTCTGCTGCATGTTCTTGAGCGTTCTCACTCTCCTGATCTGAACAACACGATTAATCCCCTCGACTGGCACATCAGGAAGGCCGAGGCTCAAACCTACCTTGACAGAATAACTGCCTGTCTAGTGGACTCCGTTCCTGATGTATGTAACGTGATTGTGGAGGGACCCGCGCCTGAAGGAGTAATTGACTATGCTCATCACAATAGTGTGGATCTCATAACCCTCTGCAGTCATGGAAGAAGCGGACTCAGCTGCTGGAACGTCAGCAGTGTCGTTCAGAAGATCATACTGCGCTCCTATATCTCCACATTAATCATAAGAGCATACAAAACTACAGGGGGGTATGGAGACAAAGTTACGTACAAGAAAATCCTCATCGCTCTGGACTGCTCACAGCGAGCAGAGAGCGCACTTCCCATTGCTATAAGTCTGGCCAGGCACCAGGGAGCCAGACTTCTACTTGCACACGTTGTCAGAAGACCGGAGATGCCCGGACACCTGCCTCGCTCCAGGGAGGATACAGATCTTGCTGAGAGACTGATGGACAGGAATTACTCTGAGGCGAAACATTACCTTGCTCAGCTGGATTCCCAGCTTTCCTCCACGGAGATATCCATTCAGACCTTTCTTCATAGTGGAAGCAATCCTGCCGCGACTCTCGATGATCTGGTGGAAAGTGAGAATGTTCATCTTGTCGTTCTCAGCGCACATGGTTACATCGGCGTGGAGAAGTGGCCATACGGCAGTGTTGCCGTGAACTTTATAACATATGGATCAACACCTTTACTGATAATGCAGGATATCCCCTTCGAAAGGTCGTTGCGCACGAGAGCAGAAAGTGCCGCAAGAGAGAGGCCAGGGCACTAGTGTCCTGTCAAGCACCAACTGACGCATCTTGCGCCATCTGGTACTCGACATGACACTTGGGTAACCCGTGCTATCAGAGGGACCGGGTAGGTAATGCAGTCAGGCGGGGATAGAGATACGCGAAAAGCCTCTCCAGAAACAGGTCTTTCCACTCGCAGACTTGCAGAAAGTCATACTATATCCGGAAACAGGAACAGGACATTCAACCTTTCCTCAAGGCTCCGGAAGTACAGGATTCTCATGCAGTCGGCTTACAAGTACTTCAGGAGCGGAGAGGAGGAGCATTCCCATGCCGCTGAATGGGTACTGGATAACTACTACATCATTCAGCAGGCTATCCGCCAGGTGCATGAAGACATGCCCGGTGATTACTACAGGCAGCTTCCCGTTCTCATATCCCCCGTTCACCTCGAGCCTTCAAGGGTATTCTCAATAGCATGGCAGATCATCCAGCGTTCTGAGAATCAGCTTGATATGGTGCTTATCACCCGCTTTGTACGGAATTACCAGAAGATTAATCCACTTACGATGGGGGAACTCTGGGCAATCCCGACAATGCTCAGATTCGGTATTCTTGAGAAGCTTTCCCGGCTGATCTCCAGTATTACCGGTCTGCCCTGTGAAGGGATCTGTGATATCGGTAAAGCTGAAGAAACAGTGGATGAGGATGACATTGTAGCCGGCTGCATACAAAGCCTCAGGATGTTCGCGGCACAGGACTGGAAGGATTATTTCGAGAAGACAAGCCTGGTAGAAAGTATTCTAAGGCGTGATCCCTCTGATGATTACATCACAATGGATTTCGCCACTCGTAATAGTTACAGGTTGACAGTGGAGGAGATAGCGTCCGAATCCGGTCTCGATGAGATAAGGGTTGCGAAGGAAGCAATCGAAATGGCTGATGAAGCTGGCGATAACCCGCGTTCCGGGCATGTCGGTTTCTTCCTGCATATCCGGGAGGGGCGCAAACTGCTGGAAAAGCGACTCGGTTACTCCAGACCCGCGTTCATGGATTTCAGGAGAATGCTTTGGGAACATGCATCAGAAGTATATGCAGTCTCGATAGCGCTGATCTTTCTTATCTTCATTCTGTGCATGCTGGGGTATGCGCTTGCTGAAGGTGCAGGTACTCTTCAGATGGTATCTGTTCTTCTTCTGTGCCTGCTTCCAGCGTCGGCAGCAGGAGTCGACCTTGTGAACGCCTTCCTCATGCATAGTACCATTCCCAGGAGTCTTCCACGGATGGATTTCAGCAGGGGAATACCTCCTGAGTACAGATCTATGGTGGTCATACCCACACTGCTGAGTGATCCTGGAGATGTTCACTCGATGATAAAGCAGCTGGAACGGCATTTTCTCGCAAACAGAGACAGGAATCTCACCTTCGCTGTTATTTCCGATTTTGCTGACGCTCCATATCAGCAAATGCCCGGTGATAGAGAATTGCT